>NZ_LTCZ01000066.1:0-216 GCF_001583455.1 Rhodococcus sp. LB1
CCGGACTCCCAGCCCTGCCCGACCGCTCGGATCTTCCACTCCCCGTTGCGGCGGTACACCTCGCCGAACACGAACGCCGACTCGGTCGTGGCATCGGCGGTGACGTACTCCGCCAACGTGTACCCGGCCCCGTCGACGACACGCAGAGCGAGCTTTCCGAGATCACCGAACCTGCCCTCGCCCACACTGCCGACCAGGGCCACGGTGTGCACGTCC
>NZ_LTCZ01000066.1:237-36102 GCF_001583455.1 Rhodococcus sp. LB1
GACCCGTCCGTCGACTCGGGCTGGTTGTAGAACACGAAATCCTCGTCGGAGCGCACCTTGCCGCCGGAGTTCAGCAGCAAAGCCGACGCATCGACCTCGACCTCCGACTCGGTCCACCCGAGCACCACATCGATCTGCTCCACCTCAGCGGACAGCGACAAATTCTGTCCCTTGGACAGCATCGGAAACTCCACCAGAAACCACCCTCGTTCGACCCGAAACCGCACCAACCCTGCGCGGCCGGACAAGAGCCGAAGTCTGGCTACCGACGTCCGTCGCATCAACTGCGCATACTAATCGGTTCGTTTCACTCCCGGACACCCTCTGGCAAACATCGTGTCACCGCAAAACCGCACGGCGTCGACGGGCCGATTCTCCCGAGCCGACCGGTGTCGTCTACGTGAATGACACTGCAGACCAGGATAAGTGAGCACTGAACACTTCGAGGAGCGTCCCAGTTCGAAGGAGTATTCAGGTCACGGGACCCGTATGTATCCCTTGTCGATACTGTCCTGGATATTGGCGACGCATTCCTCGCGAGTCTGCCCGGACTTCACCATGCACGTTTCGAGGAACGACTCGTCCTCTGTCGGGTACGGACGCGTGGTCTCGACACGTGCGAGTTGTCCGCACTGCGGGTCATTCGGAACCGAGTACTGCCGACCGTCGGAGCCGCTGTACACACCAACTAACGGGTGCCCATCGCAGAACATGAACGTCTTCACCACTTCAGCCGGCGGAGCGAACGTTTCCTCAGGGAGGAGTTGCTCGCACTGCGGATCGTCCGGGACCGAGTACTGCAGGCCATCGGAGCCGCTGTACACACCAACCAGCGGGTGCCCATCGCAGAACATGAACGTCTTCTCCACTTCGATTGGTTGCGAAGGAGCGACCTGATCCACGATCGGTTCAGAAGGCGGAGGTAATTCGGTTGTCGCGCTGATTTTTTCGGTAGTTGTGGTCGCCACCGGTGTGGGCGTGAGGCTGGACAGCGGTGGCGGCGCGGCCCCTTCCGATGCACAACCCGCCGCCATCGCAAAGGCGGCGGCAGCTAGGACTACTGCCAGAATGTTCCTACGCATTGTTTCTCCGGTCGGTGGGTGAGGTGGGTCCGCGGCGACAACCGAGGCGACGACAGCCTTCAAGTAGCTGATACGAGCGGGTAACACGCGTGCTAGCTGCCGAAGTTGAGGCCGTCGAGACTGCCGGTCGACGGCGGATGCACCGGCGCCCGATCGATCGGCGGTGGCGGAATCTTTCGGCCCTCCTGCAGCGCTCGCGGCCTGGTCGCCGAGGTCCACTGGGTACCATCCCACCAACCGCAGCTGCTGGGTGCCCTCGGGGTCGGTCCACCGAAGGACGAGTCGGTGTCCTCATGCCGGAATCAACACCAGGCACTGCGGGGCCGTACGCCGCGATCGAGGCCTTCATGTACGCCTCGGCGGTCACCTGGTTGTCGAAGATGTTCTTGCCTTCGCCCAGGATCATCGACAGTTCCACCATTTTGTCGAACTTCTGGCCATCGGGAGCGTGATGCTCGCCAGGGCGCCGCAGTTCTGTCGCGCGAGCGGGGTCAACAGAAGTACCTTGCCGGCCGTCGGGAAGATTCCGCCCGCGCGACGCTTCTGGACGAAGAGGTCGTCACCGGCCAACTTCTTCGATGTCGTCGGTGCGGCGGTAATCGTCGTTGGAGTCGACTCCGGTGCTGCGGAATCGTCGGATCCGCACGCGGACAGTGACATCACACCGAGGATGGTGGCCACGACAACTGCATACTTCACCGACGAATCAAACCAGAGGAACCGGAGCCGCGGTATAGGTCGTGTGAATGTATCGGCGGGTACCACCCGAGGCGCCGACAACTGCGCGAATGAATCCGCCGGCGTCCGGAGGGCGAAACCTCTCCGGGGCAAGAGCAACGCCACAGGCTGGCCGGCAGCGTGCGCTCCCCCATGTCCACACCCTTCAAATTTTCGAATCGGCGGGTGCGCCGGGCCAGGCCGCTGAGTGGGGTCGTTCCGCGGCAGTCCCGGCTTTCGAGCTAGCTACCGGTCATTGTCAGAGCGGCAGGCTAATCTCGCTCGTTATGGCGGCACTCGGTGATCTGTTGGAACAGTTGGATACTGATCCCGTTCGGCGTGGCAGTCAGTTCGAGCACCTCTGCCAGTGGTTCCTGAGGCACGATCCGGTCTACGCGCACGAGCTGCGGCGTGTGTGGCTGTGGAAGGACTGGCCTCAGCGTTGGGGAGCTGATGCGGGTATCGACCTCGTCGCCGAGGATCGCCTCGGGCGCCTCTGGGCGATCCAGGCCAAGGCCTACGACCCGGCCGTGTCGATCACCAAACGCGACGTGGACACCTTCCTGGCCGAGTCAGGGCGGCCGGAGTTCGCCTTCCGACTGCTGATCGCGACGACCGACCTGATCGGGCGCACCGCCAAGCGGACGCTGGAGGCGCAGGAGAAGCAAGCGAGTGTCCTTCTCCGCGGTGACCTCGAGGTCGCCGCGGTCGACTGGCCTCGATCTCCAACCGATCTGCGGTCCCCGCGACTCGTACTGAACCGTCCGCGCCCGCGTCAGCGCGAGGCCATCGACAAGGTGATCAAGGGTTTCGACGAGTACGACCGCGGCCAATTGATCATGGCGTGTGGCACGGGAAAGACCCTGACCGCACTGTTCATCAATGAGCAGCTCACCGCCGAACGCACGCTGGTGCTGCTGCCCTCGTTGTCGCTGTTGGCTCAGACGCTGCGGGAGTGGACCGCCCACACCACGCAGGCGTTCGACTTCCTACCAGTGTGTTCCGATGAGACGGTCGCCGACCCGGATGCGGTGGTCGCGACCACGAGTGATCTGGGTTTCCCGGTCACGACCGACCCGGAAGAGATCGCGAGATTTCTGCGGCGACGGTCTGGTCCGCGGGTGGTGTTCGCCACCTACCAGTCATCCCCCCAGATCGCCGACGCGTTCCGCTTGGGTCGGGTACCGGCCTTCGATCTGGTCATTGCCGACGAGGCGCATCGCTGTGCTGGCCGCGTCTCCTCCGGTTTCGGCACCATCCTCGCCGCGGAGTCGATCAAGGCGAACCGTCGACTGTTCATGACCGCGACCCCACGCTATTTCACCGGCCGGGTCGTGCGGCAAGCGAAGGAAGCCGACTTCGAGGTCGCCTCGATGGACGACGAGTGGGTGTTCGGGCCGGTGTTCCACCGGCTCGGATTCGCTGAGGCGATCGAACGTGAACTGCTGACCGACTACCAGGTGGCCGTCGTCGCAGTCGATGACGAAACCTACCGGGACTGGGCCCAGCGCGGCCGGTTCGTCACTATCGATGGCAACGAGGTGACCGACGCCCGCACTCTCGCCGGACAAATCGGCCTCGCCCAGGCGATGTGCCGCTACGACCTGCACCGCACCATCACCTTCCACTCGCGGGTCAAGCGCGCCCAAGAGTTCGCCCAGTCCCTCCCCGAGGTGATCTCCTGGATGCCCGCCGGCCAGCAACCGTTGGGTGAAGTGTGGTCGGACTACGCATCCGGCGAGATGCCCGCCGGGCAGCGTCATGCGCTCCTGCACCACCTCGGCCGGCTCGAGCACGGCCAAAGGGGACTGCTCGCCAACGCGCGCTGCCTCGCCGAAGGCGTCGATGTCCCCACCCTCGACAGCGTGGCCTTCATCGACCCGCGCCGCTCCGAGGTCGACATCGTGCAGGCCGTCGGTCGCGCCATCAGGCTCGCCCCCGACAAGACCATCGGCACCATCGTCATTCCGGTCTTCGTCGACACCGACGAGGACCCGGCGGTCGCCCTCGACAACTCTGCATTCAAACCTGTCTGGGACGTGATCAAGGCGCTCCGGTCACACGACAGCCAACTCGGCGAGCACCTCGACGGACTCAGACGACAGCTCGGCCGGCAGGGCGAACAGCCACGACTGCCCTCCAAAATTCATCTCGACCTGCCCGAACAGGTCGGCGCCGATTTCGCACGCGCTTTCGACGTGCGACTCGTTGAGCAGACCACTGCCACCTGGGAGTTCGCGTTCGGAGTACTGGAACAGCACGTCGAACGAATCGGCCAAGCACGCATCGCGCCGTCCGGCATCGTCGACGGTTTCAACCTCGGTAGGTGGGTTGTCACCCAACGTGCGAGACACGACAAGGGCCTTCTCGACGCCGAGCATGTACGACGACTAGAGGACCTGCCCGGATGGACCTGGGACCCTTTCGCCGATCAGTGGGAAGAGGGTTTCAGCCGACTCCTCGAGTACGTTGAACGTCATGGTGATTCCCTCGTCCTGCAGAGCTACGAGGATGACGACGGCTACCAGCTTGGTAACTGGGTCAGTATGCAACGTGTCAACCACGCACGGCGAACTCTGGATGCCGACCGCCAACGCCGGCTCCTAAGCCTGATTGGATGGAGTTGGAAGCCAAAAATCGATCGGTGGGAAGAGGGATTTAGAAACCTCCTCAAGTACGTCGATCGTGCCGGTCACGCCCGGGTTCCGGCGTCGCACATCGACGATGGCTATCGAATCGGAACATGGGTCGAGGTGCAACGCAGGGCCCACGACAACGGCTACCTCGACGCTGAGTTCGAGCGCCGCCTCGAGAGTCTTCCCGGGTGGACGTGGGATCCCCGCGCCGACAAATGGGAGGAAGGGTTCAACCACCTCACTGACTTTGTCGAAATCCACGATCACGCGCGAGTACCTTACTCCTACAGAGTCGCCGACTACCCGCTCGGCACATGGGTCGATAGACAACGCCAGAACTACACCAAGTGCATCCTTCGAGAGGACCGGCAACGCCGACTCGAAGCCGTCCCCGGCTGGACCTGGAATTCGATCGACGATCAATGGAACGAAGGGTTCGAGCACCTGCTGCGGTACGTCGCCCTCTACAAGGATGCCCGCGTCGCGTTCGACTACACCGCCGACGACTATGCGCTCGGTAAATGGGTCGCGCGACAGCGGGCCGCCCACACCAAGGGCACTCTCCACCCGGACCGCCAACGCCGACTCGAAGACGTGTCCGGATGGACATGGGACCCCGGCGCTGACAAATGGGAGGAAGGGTTCAACCACCTGACCAACTTCGTCGAGATCCACGATCACCCCATAGTTCCCTACGGCCTCGTAGTCAACGGCTACGGACTCGGCAGCTGGGTGAGAAAGCAACGCGCCAGATATCTCAAAGGAAACCTGGAGACCGACCGCCAAGCCCGGCTCCAGGACCTAAGAGGCTGGGAATGGGGAATACCATCCAGCTAGCTTGATAGAGCCGGACCCTGCCGCACCGATTGGCAACGTTTTGACTCTTGCGGTCGTCCGGGCCCTCTGCCCCAACCATGTAACCTCACCGCAGCCGTCGGGAACTGCAGTGCACTGCTCGTGTTGTTAGCTCGGGACGTCGTTTCCGTTCCAGTAGTTGACCATTCGCCTTGCGTATGACGTTGTTGCCCCACCCCACCATGCAGCAAGCGCTTTGCCGAGAGGACCACGCTCACGCCACACGGACAGCAACTATGATCAATTAGTTCGCATTTGGAGATACAGGTCGGGGAACGCTTCAACCATCGTCAGTCTCTGCATGTCAAAAGTGGGATCCGTTGCGGCTGCCAAGAGCGCCAGTTGATCCACGTCCTCGGAATCCACGGCGCCGAGAGCACCGGAGTGTTCGCCTGACACTACTTTGACAGAGCCAGTTCGCGCCTTAACGTAATACTTGAACCCAGCTCGGACATCCTTCCAAACCTGATTCCTGCGCTCAACCCACGTCTCGTGCGCGCCGCTCGCAGCGAGTGATACACCGCTGTAGCCGATGAGTCGACCATTCTCGTCCACTACTGCGTACAGCACTTCCCTAGCCTCTACCGCCGGCGGATGTTGCTTGGCCTGTCGCACCTTCTCTTTGAAGAACGAATCGGCAGCTGGCCAATTCGCCGATCGTCGCTCCGTGTGACGCGTAACGATATTCGGGAGCAGAAGCGCTGTTGCGTCCAGCCCAATAGGGCGTGCAATTACTATTCGGGACGCTCCACTCGCTGAATCGAGTTCCGGAATCTCGGCATATGCATGGCGCAACTCGGGACCATCGTCCATAGCGAGACGCGGATCGAGGCGTTCGAAAAACGATACGGCATCCAACAGAGTCTCCGTCACGACGCGCCCGCCGATCGCTTGCCGGTAGCCGTGCTGAGCCTCTCCACGTGCGCGCTTTTGGTTATCAGTCGCCGTTGAGTTGAGCTCGACATATGCCTTTGGCAGACTGTCAAACTCCGCCCACGCATAGATGCTTCGCATACCTGCGCCCCCAGTGGCCAGTGGAACACTCAGGCGGGTTCTCTCCACCAGAAGCCCCTCGTAGTGGACCGGAGAATGCGTCTCGCAATTTCGGATCAATTCAAGGCCGGTGACGACCTGCCCCAAACGATCATTCAGCCGAAATTGTTTGTACTTCTCCCCATGCGCGAACTCGAAGATTGCCTCGTCGAGGATATTCACTGTTATCGAAGCCAATCCAGCCTCGAGAACCGCCGCTTCAGCGTCCTCAATTGTTGCGTACCAGTACGACAGAATCTGCCTGCGGAGGGCACGCATGTAGACCATTGCCTTACCGAGCTGTTCCGAGGGAAGGTCAAATGAAAGGGGTGTATTCACCTCCAAATATTCTCCTATTCTTGCCTTTTCGACAAGTCCTTCTCTACATGGAGGTTCATTCGCCACCCAGTCATCACAAGGTGGCGACCACTGTCACCTGCGTGCTAACGCTGCACTGGAGCACGGTCGGCCCGCCCTGGCGACAACGCCCTTTCGATCGCAGATCACAGATGCCGGCCGTTGTAGCACAAGACCTGACTCGATTGTTGATGGTCGACTGATTCGCATTGCGCATCAGTATTGTTGGGCATCAATCACGACCACAGGGGAGTTCGCATAAGTTGCATGTTCGACGCAGGTGAGATCACCGCGGTCATCGCCCCGAGCACTATCCTCGGAAATCCGCCGCAGTGATCGGTGGCCTGTCACATACGGTCGATCTCGATCTCGGGCTCCAGTGTTCGGTCCGTCGACTTGCGGTCCTGCGCGGCCGTTGCGGCCCAACTCGGCTCGAGCTGACCACCGGTGGTGCGTTCACGGCGTTCGATGTGCTCCGGTCCCTGGTCCACTGCAGGGGTGAGGTAAGGTCGTAGCGGGTGACGGCCGGTGATTCTTCGCTGACCTCACGTGCGTTGACCTCGCTGACGGATTTGCCGTGGAGCGGTTTGCCGTCGGGGAGCCGCTTGTCGGTGAACAGGCGGTCGACGGCCGAGACCGGGAGCCATCGCCCACCCATCCGGGCCGCCAAATCGTCACCGGATGCAGTCAGCGCGGCGGTCAGACCCTGCTGCCATCGGTGCACGATCCGGGCGGTAGCAAGCTCTTTGGAGGCTTCGACGTCGGCGATGTGGATTGTGTAGTGCTCCCGCTCGAGTCGGTTCACCAGCTCGGTCGCCCACGGCTTCCAGGCCATGGTGCCGTCGATGATCACGTTCTCCCCCACCGACAACGACTGTGCCACGGCCGTTTCGAGCAGAAGATTCGATTCGATGTGCACCAGTGCGCACAGCTCGTTCGGATAGAACCGGCTCGGCTGCCCCGGCGCCGCGCGAAACTCCTCGGGCAGCAGCTGCTGCAGCGACCCGTCCTCGACGGCCGCCGCGAGGAGGCGGAGTTTGAACTCGTCCGCATCCAGATGCCGCCACCCCTGCGGGTGCTCCCCCACCAGATGGGCTTGGGCGGTGGATTTGCCGGCGCCGGGCGGTCCGGCCATCAGGATCGAAACCCGGTCGCGGCGGACCTGCGTGCGCGATGCTCGCCAGTCCGCGAGGATCCGCTCGTGCAGCCGCAACCGCGGCCGGGTGGGGATCGGTTCGCCGTCGATCCGGCGGAAGTACCGGCGGTCGTTGACCGTGGCGTGTGGGGCGTCGATCGTCAGCGGGCCGCCCGGTGCGGACAGCGAGGCGAGGAAGGCACGGCGATCCTCGAATTCATGGGTCGGCACAGGTCAGTCGGCCAGTGCGTCGAGGATCAGGTCGTAGTCCTCATCGGTGAGGAAGCCGTGGGTGAGCGCGCGGCCGATCTGGTGGTTGAAGCCGCCCTCCGTCTGGGGGCGGACGTCGTCGACGTCGGGGTAGGCGGACGGCGCCATCGGTTGGTCGTACTGCCAGCCGATCAGCTCGGCGCGCATCGTGGCCGGATCGATCTCGCCGGCCGCGCACCGTGCGGCGACCTCATAGGCGGTGCCGCCGTGGGTGCCCGGCCGGACATCCGGTGCCTCGACGCGGGCGCGCTGCAGCATCTGGCTGATCGCCGGCTGGCTGACGCCGTTGACCTGCGCCAACCGTGTCTGGGTGACCCCTCCCTCGTACAGTTGCCGCAGGTTACGCAGGAAGCCGATATGCGCGACCACCTCACGCGCCCGGTTCTCAGCCATGCTGGAGAACAACCGGTCCCAGTCCATCATGATCGTCATAACCCAGCACCTCCTCTATAAGCAATCTTATACCCGCAGGCCCGGGCAGTAAAGGACACCACAACAGCTCAGCGTGGGCCCCTCCACCCGTCGCGCGACTGGGGTCGGTGACACGGCGACCAGCGCCCGCGTGGTTCCGCTCCGGCTCGCGGCCCACCGGTTCGCAGGACGGCTCAGCCCTCTCCCTGTGTCAGCGTGCCGCGTGTGCGGTGCGGCGCACCGTGTGGCTCTGACCGCGTGGTCGGTGCATCCTGTGACCGGTCGGTCTCCCAACTCCCCCGGCGGTCAGCGTGGCGCGCAGCCGAGCTCTTTCCGCCGGAGGTCCGCTGGTCGGGTGCCTCGCTCGGATGCCGGGCGGCGGCCATCCTTGGTGGCACCGCGCCCATGGCGATGATCGCTCTGGTCAACGGGGAGGTCGCCAACCTCTGGCGGGTGCCCTGCCACAAGGCGTCGACCCGGGACGCCGCCGTCCCCGAAGTACGTCGGCCAGTCGGTCATCACGTGATAGAGACGACCGCCGATCAGGCCAAACGGCGCCGCCCAGATGGCGATGTCGAGGACAGTGCCCTTCTCTCCGCCGCGGGCAACCCAGCGACGGTCATCCCACACGATCGCGACGATGATGATCTGAGCCAGTATCCCTCGATGGAGTCCGGCCGTCGCGCCATTGGGTCGTAGACGACGGAGGTCTCCGATAGTCGGAGCACTAGTTCGATACTGCACCTCCAATCGTGGTTCCTGTCTTCACCGCTTCCCCATCGGCGCTCGCCCCGCCCCCGGAGCGCCGGCGAATGCCTGCGCAATGGACATCCACTCACCTGCAACACGACCGGTGACAATCAAGCCTGTGTCCGCGATATTGCGACGCTGGGTGACAACAAGACTGAAGTCCCACGCCGAACCGGACACACTACTCTGGCCGCCCCGTTGTCCCCAGTGCCATTCGCTTCCGTCGGGCGCAGTCAACACAATCTCGACCGGCTCGGTGGGCGCCTCCATGCCGCGCAGCGCATAGCTGAAAGCTCTCGTCTGCACGCCGAGATGGCAAATGTGTCGAATTCTAGTGGTTGGCTGTCGTTCGATTGCCAGCGCGTCGGCGATGTCCTGCCCATGTGCCCAGGTTTCCATGAGCCGTGCCGTAATGGACGAAGCGAGGCTCATGGAGACGCCGAACCACGGTACTCGTCGAGTGTTTTCAGTGGCGTCGAACGCGGCGAGGAGGTCGTGGCGCGCGCGGCGGAGCCAGTTTCCCGTCGTCTCGACGGACAAGTTGCTCTGCTGCTCAGCGATTTCGCCCGCGAAATCCTGCGCACTGTGGATCAGGTTGTCAGCGAGTTGTGAGAACTCGGTGGGGTTCCGTATTGCGAGGGTGGTTGCGTCGTCGAAGTAGGCGAGGTGGTTGAGTTGATCTTGAACCGTCCACCCAGCGGCTGGTGTCAGCGTCGACCATGACGCATTGTCGACGCCCCCGATCATCGATTCGAGTTCGGCGGTTTCCGCTCGGAGGTCAGCGAGTAGTTCTTGTGTGATCGCCACGACATCCCCCTATAGGTTTCGCGCAGTCGGTATTTGAGTACTTTTCTGATTGAGTTCGCGGCAGTTGCAGCGTGATCTCGAGGCGAATGGGTAGCTTATAGCCGGCGAGTCGTTGGCGCGCGAATTCACGCAGGTCGTCGAGAGTCAGTTCGCTTTCAGGGTAGCGAGGAGGATCTCGCGTGCGGCATGCTTGTCTTGCGGCGGAGCGACGCTCGCACGGACGACGTCCTCAGGGTCGTTCTCGACACGGCTCGCTGAATCGACGCACGCCGGGCTCAGGACACTGCGGCCGCCCTACCTTCCCAGTGCGGTTGCCGCAGTTCTCTTTTGAGAATCTTTCCGGCTCCGGACATCGGCAGCGCGTCGACGAACTCAACACTGCGGGGCACCTTGTAGCCGGCGATCAGCGTCCGGCAGTGCTCCCGCAGGTCGTCTTCGGAGGCGTGCTGGCCAGGTTTGATCACCATCAC
The DNA here is from genome assembly GCF_001583455.1 of Rhodococcus sp. LB1. NCBI lineage: Bacteria > Bacillati > Actinomycetota > Actinomycetes > Mycobacteriales > Nocardiaceae > Rhodococcus > Rhodococcus sp. LB1. The sequence goes on from NZ_LTCZ01000066.1 coordinate 10,760, forward strand.
GGCGTGCACGCGTTCACCCCACCGTTGGTCGGGCACGCCGATCACCGCACATGCGGCCACCGCCGAGTGTTTGGCCAGTGCGTTCTCGACTTCGGCGGAGTAAACGTTCTCGCCGCCGGTGACGATCATGTCCTTGATCCGGTCGACGATGAACACGTAGCCGTCGTCGTTCATGTATCCGCCGTCGCCGGTGTGCATCCAGCCGCCGCGCACCGCTTCCGCGGTTGCCTCCGGCTTGTTCCAGTAGCCGAGCATCACGTGATCGCCGCGCGCGACGATCTCGCCGACGGTGCCGCGGGGCAGCTCGTTGTCGTTTTCGTCGACGATACGGACCTCGGCATGCGGGACGGCCCGTCCGGCTGCCCGCCTCAGCGCTGGGTTGTCGTGATCGGCCGGGGACAGCAGGGTGGTGACCGGCGACAGTTCGGTCATGCCGTACACCTGAGTGAAACCAGTCGTCGGGAAGATCTTTCGGGCGTGTTCGAGCAAGGACTCCGAAATCGGCGATGCGCCATAGAGGAAGTGTTCGACGCTGGTCAGGTCGAAACCGCGGGCTGCCGGGTCGTCGACGAGCATCTGGATCATGGTCGGCACCAATAGCATGTCGGTGACGCGGTGATCGGCGATCGTCTGCAGTGTGGCCGTGGTGCTGAACGCTGGGACTATCACGTGGGTGGAGCCGGCGAGGTTGCCCATCGTCCAGATCGCGATGTCGGCCATGTGGAACATGGGCGCAGCATGCAAGACCCGGCCGCCGGGAGAAACGACATATCCGGTGGCCACCGACCCCAGACCCGAGGCGACCAGGTTGTTGTGGCTGATCATGACACCCTTCGGATGTCCGGTGGTGCCGCCGGTGTAGAAGATGCCGAACAGCGCGTCGCCACCGGTGTGGGTGTCCTCGACCGATTCGTGCGCCGCGACCAGGTTTTCGTACCGCAGGGTGCCCGGCGGGGTCTCACCCTCACCGGTGAAGATCACCGTGTGCAAGCCGTCGAACTGATCCTGCAGCGCCGGCAGAAGTTTCGCGAACGCGTCGTCGACCAGCAACACGCGGGTGCCGGAATCGCGCAGCGAGTAGCCGATCTCGGCAGGGCTCCACCGGATGTTGACCGGGTTCACCACCGCGCCGATCCACGGCACGGCGAACAGGTACTCGTAATAGCGATCCGAATTCAGGCCGAGATAGGCGACACGGTCCCCCGGCTGCACGCCCAGTGCGCGCAGCGCTCCGCCGAGTCGCGCGATGCGGTCTACCGATTCGGCGACAGTGCGCACGCGGTCTCCGAATATCGTTGCCACCCTGGACGGGTTCTGTTGCAGCTCCCGGTGCAGTGATTGGGTCAGGTACATCGTGGATTACTCCCGGTTCAGACGGTGCTCGACGAGCACCAGTCGAGGGCGAGGGCGGCGTAAGTCTTGGCAGCGGTGTGCACTTCGTCGATCAGGCAATACTCGTCGTCGGCGTGCGAAACGCGCAGGTCACCGGGTCCGTAGCTGATTGCGGGGACTCCGGCGTTGGTGAGGAACGAGCAGTCCTCGACGGCGCAGAACCCGGCGACGGTTGCCGGGCCCGCATACGGGGTGTTGCCGGCGGCCGCGACGTGGGCTGCTGACACGGCGGCGGTGATGTCGGCGGCCGCCTCACCGGGGTTGTTGGCGGGCCAGTTGAGTTTCCATTCGACTGCGGGTGGATGCTCGCGGAGCCAGCCATCCGTCCGCGCTATCGCGTCGATCTGTGCTTCAATCTCACGTTTCACGTTCTCTGGGTCGTCCTGCGGCGGGTACCACACGCAGTACTCGATCGTCATGTACTCGGAAAGGAAGAACGGCACCAGAACCCCGTGTGGTCCGCCGGTAACCACGCCGGGGTGAATGGTGAAGTGTCCGGGCGCGAACAGCGGGTGGGTCTTGGTGAACGCCCACTCCTCTTCCAGTCGCTGCAGTGCCTGGAAGACGAGCATGCCCTTGTCGATGGCGTTGACGCCGACACTGGACCCGCCGCCGCCGGCGCGGATCGTCTGACCGCGCATCGAGGAATGCGTGGTCTTGCCGCCGACGGTGACCGAGAACCACAACAGCCCGGGGGTCACCGGAATGACTCCGAGAGTGGTTGGGCCACTCGGCTCGGCGACCACCGCGGCATCGGCGCGGTAGCCATGCTCCAGGGTCGACGAGACTCCGCACTCGTGGTCCATCACCTCCTCGCCCACGACGGCCTCGACGATCAGATCCCCTTGCAGCCGAACTCCTGCGCGAGCAAGGGCTTTGACCGCGAACGCCTGCGCCACCAGTCCGGCCTTCATGTCGCTCGCGCCACGACCCCAGACCCGGTCGTCGTCGATGCGGCCGGAGAACGGATCGCCGGAGGTCCAGCGGTCGGCGTTGCCCGGCGGCACAACATCGACGTGGCCGTTGAAGATCAGCGACTTGCCACCGCCGGTGCCGGAGATGGTTCCGACCGCGTTTGTCCGCCCAGGTTCAACGGCCCATTTCTCGACCTCTGCTCCGGCATCCTGATAGATCTCCCCGAGCAGGTCACTGACCCGGCCCTCGGAGCCGACGACGTCGTCGTAGGACTGACCGGGATACTTCGGGTTCACGCTGGGAATCGAGATGACGTCGGACAGCACCGAGATCATGTCGTCGCGCAACGCATCCACAGCGGCGAACACAGCTTTCCGATCCGCCGCAACCGCTCTCGTATCCGACAGTTCTCGAGTCATGGGTTTCTCTTTCGCTTCGTAATTTTTAACCGAGCCCGACCGCTGAATTGCTGTTCGGGTTCAAGCATGACGACGACTGAGGGCCCGCGAATCCGTCATTGTGCGGAGTCGATACCGAATCACGGGGAGGGCTCAGCCAAGACCGATGCACGCATTCTCGGGCGGTTCGGACAGCCCTTGCGGTGTCGAACGGGTCGGTTAAGCCCACAACCTTGAACCATGGCATTTGGCTGATCCATCAGACGCAGGCTCCGGAGTTTGACCGCGCGAGCACTTGAGTGCGTTCCCTGGGCGCACTGGCTTGGGACGGCGCCCACCAACCCAAGACAGATGGCTACACGAGCCTCAAGGCCGACGCCGACGCGATGCAGGATGTTCTGGTCGACCTGCGCCGCAGGCTGCACCGCGAGCCGGGGGTGGCACTCAACCTGCAGCGCACCCAGCAGCGTGTCCAGGTGCGCCAGTCGAGATCTCGATCGGCGAGTCGCTGTCTTCGGTGACTGCTGTGGTACGCGGCGACCGCCGGAACCCAACCGAGCCTGCCACGGTGCTGTCGCGTGCCGACATGGAGGCTCTGCCGATCGAAGAGCAGACGAACAACGGGGTTCGCATCGACAACGGTGCCAAGCATGCATGCAGGGGGCATGACCTGCACACCGTCGCGTTGATTGGTGCCGCGCATCTGCTATCGCGACACCGGGATCGGGTCGCGGGTCACGTGGTCTTTTTCCAGCCACGGGAAGGGGGGCTTGGGACGGCACCGCAGCGATGATCACGGAAGGTGTTCTCGACGCGAGCGGTCGCCGCGCCGGCTTCGTCTACGACCAGGACGTGTTCTCGAGCAAATTGCCCACTGGGCTGTTCTGCATAGGCCCGGCCCAGTGCTCTCGGCCTCCCACGTTCTGTCCGTCACCGTGCGGGTGTCGGCGGGCAAGGTTCCATGCCGCACACGGCGAAGGATTCGGTGGTCGCCGACGCGGAAATGGTCGCGACAAAGAGATGAAAGAACTCCCAATCTCCCGCGACATCTGGCACGGCGATTGGAACTACATCCTCCACCCGACACGCGACACACCCGAACCCCACTGACTTGATTTACTACGGGCCCTTACTTCCCAATTGGACTGCGGCTGGGCTTGGTCGCGGTCAGGACAAACACGCCGCCCGCGATCAGCAGGGCAATTGCTGACAACGCAAGCACCGCGCCGATGCGGATGTTGGGCAGCCCCTCGAAGAACACCGACCAAGGCAGCGGGCCCTTGACCGCCAATACTGTCACCACCAACTGGAACGCACCGGCAACCACGGACAGCGCGGCGATCAGGCGGTGTCGGGTTATCGCGAGCAGGATCATCAATGCCGTCGTGACCACCGCGAAGGCCCACGCGAGCCAGCTGAAATAGGCCACCTGCACCGAGGAGGTGCTTTCGGCAGCGGCGGCGGCGAGCGCGGTAAACGACAGCTCCGCGGCCGGGACGTTGGCTTGTGGCTGCGCCAGGACATACGTCCATGCCGGTCCGAGCAAGGCGACCCAGACCGCCGCGGCGCTCGCAATCGGGAGCATGCCGGCGGCGACACGGGTGATGACGCCGGACCTGGCCGGGGTGTGAACTGCGGTATCGATTGGACTCATGCGTTACGCCATCCTTGGGGTGGTGACCGATGTGGTGGCGACGAAGATCGTCGTCATGGCGTTCAAGCATGGCGACGCTAGATGCCGCGGCGGATCGGTCATACTGCGGAGCGCATACCGAGTTTGAGGGCGAATCCGTATCGAGATCGGTATTCCGACCGATTACCTGCTGTTGTCTATGTCACAGACTCGATTCATCAGCAGCGAAGTGTCCTTGCACTCGACGAAAGCGCAGCGAAATGACGACCACCGAAACACTGACCTCGCCGACCACCGATTCCTTTGACCAGCGTGCATTGCGGTCGTTCTACGGCGGGATGCCCAGCGGTGTACTCGCTCTCGCCGCCATGGTCGACGGAGCACCCATCGGCATGGCGGTGAGCTCGTTCACCAACGTGTCGTTGGATCCACCGCTGGTGGTCGTGTCGATTCGAAGCGAATCCAGCACGTGGCCGGTACTCAGCAAGGCAGCGGTGATCGGGGCAAGCATTCTGGCCGAACCACAGGCAGCCTGCGGAAAACAGCTATCGATGGGTGAAGCAGACAGCCGCTTCGACGACATCGATTATTCGGTTGCCGAGTCCGGTGCGGTCGTCATCGATGAAGCCGCGGCCTGGTTTGAGGCCACACCCAGCGAGCCCATACAAGCCGGTGATCACTTCCTGGTGCTGCTGGCGCTGCAATCGATCTCGAGCGACACCGACCGTGCACCGCTGCTGTTCTTCCGAAGCAAGTTCGCCGGAGTTCGCCATGCCTAGTCCGTCAACCGCAGCCAAGCGGGTGACCCTGTTCGTGACGCGACGCGGTGCCCAGCCGATGTTCACACCGACCGCCGCAGCTGGCGAGCTGAAGCCGCACCTGTTGGGCGCCGATAATTTGCGGGAAGCGGCGGTACTGACAAGCAGGCTGCGCCAGGAACCCGACACAAGCACTCCGCTGACCCTGCTTCGGATCGATACGACCGGAAAGCCCGAGTCCGCGAATCAGTCGGCGATCCCTTTCCCTGCGTCGCCGCGGTTGTTGGCAGGGCTGATCGCGGATGCCGTGACGACGGGCGTCGCCGACGGCGCGGTGATCCGCATGGCCGGCAACCCACCGATTCCACATCAACTCCGCGCAGAGGTCGCTGCTCACCTCGAGCAGGCAGGCTTCAAGGTTTCGTTCTGCATCCCGGGCTGGGTGTTCGAGGACGAGGGCAGCCTCCGCTCAGCAGGTTGACGCACGGCCGGTCGGCGCGCTGGTGAGTCGGCGCCACGGTATCGCCCCGTCCCGAGATAGACTTGAGTGACAGGATTCGTCCATCGATGCACGTGTTCGCCGAGTTTGGGACGGCCAATGGCTGAAGTCGACCCGCTGGCCACCCAGCGCGCGCCCGCGGTAGATGTTGCCGCCGAGTTGGCTGCCGAAGGATTCCAGGATGCTCACGAGATTGCGCATGGCGGGTTCGGTGTCGTCTACCGCTGCGAGCAGCCCGCACTCGAACGCACGGTGGCGGTCAAGGTACTGACCGCGGACCTCGACGAAGAGAACTTTCGACGGTTCATCGAAGAACAGCACGCGATGGGCCGGCTCTCCGGGCACCCCAATATCGTCACAATCCTGCACACCGGCGCGACCGGGAGCGGACGGCCCTACATCGTGATGCCCTACCATCGCCACGAATCGCTCGAAACGCACATTCGCGAGCATGGCCCGATCGGCTGGGCCGACGCGCTGCGGCTGGGTGTAAAGATTGCTGGTGCGCTCGCCGCCGCACACCGCATCGACATCCTGCATCGCGATGTCAAACCCGGCAACATCCTGCTCACCGAATACGGCGATCCCGAACTGACCGACTTCGGCATAGCGCGAATCACCGGCGGAGTGGAGACCGCCGCCGGGATCATCCTCGGCTCCCCGGCATTCACCGCACCCGAAGTGCTCCGCGGCGAACCGGCAAGCGTCGCTTCCGACCTCTACGGACTCGGCGCCACCCTGTTCTGCGCGATCACCGGCCACGCCGCGTTCGAACGGCGCAGCGGCGAAGATGTTGTTGCGCAATTCCTCCGCATCACAAACGAACCGATTCCGTCCCTGCACGACTACGACCTCCCCTCCGACATTGCCGCGGTCATCGAACGGGCAATGGCGCAGGACCCCAAGGACCGCCCGACAAGTACCACCGAATACGGCGAGGAGCTGCGTGCCGTGCAACGTCGCAAGGGGTTGGCGGTGAACGAAATGGCGATGCCCACCGCACTCGCCACCGAGCAGTCCCGAAATCTCGGAGCAACCGGATTGGGCGCGGCCACGATCCCCAGAACCGCCCGGCACAACATTTCGGCCGACGTCACGAGCTTCGTCGGACGCGGTCAAGAAACTCGGGAGATCAGGACACTGCTGCGCAAGACGCGGCTGCTGACGCTGACCGGCATCGGTGGGGTGGGAAAGTCCCGCCTTGCCAGATCGGCCGGGCTGGCAATCCAGCGCGCGTTCCGGGATGGCGTGTGGCTGACCGATTTCAATTTCGTTCAGGACGGCAAGTTCATCCAGCAGGCGATCCAGGACTCCACGCCGGGTCCTGCAACTGTGCTCTCGTTGGTCGAGCAACTCCGAGACAAGAATCTAATGCTGATACTCGACAACTGCGACAAACTCACCGAAGAAATCGCCGATACTGCAGCACATCTCTTGGCGCAGTGTCCGGAGGTGAAGATACTCGCGACATCACGCACACCGCTCGACATCAGCGCGGAATATGTGCTGAACGTTCACCCGTTCATCCCCGATACCGATCAGGGTGCGCAATCGGAGGTGCTCAACGACGCGGTGACCCTCTTTCGCGATCGGGCACAGGCAGTTGGCGGCTGGGAGTACGACTCCCGGGCGGAAAACGATGTCGTTCAATTGTGCATCCGACTTGACGGGTTGCCATTGGCAATCGAGTTGGCCGCGTTGCGAACCCGGACGATGCCAATTCAGGAGATCAGCCAGCGGCTGACCGATCGCTTCGGGCTGCTCAAAGGTGGACCCCGCGATATGCATCCCAGGCATCGCAGCCTGTGGACACTGCTGGAGTGGACCTGGGATCAGTGCAGCGTCGCGGAGAAGTCACTGTGGGCGCAGTTCTCGGTATTTGTCGGCTCCGCCGGGCTGGATGCCGTCCGACATATCAGCGAACTAGGACCGACGGCGGATGTCGGAGATGTCGTGGAGGGTCTCGTTCAGCAATCGATCCTGACGCGTCGGCGATCGAGAGATACGATTCGATTTCAAATGCTGGACACGATTCGCGAGTTCGGCCAGTTGATGCTCGAACGCGACGCCGGCTCCTTCGAACTTTCCGCTTCGCCGGCAGATCTGCGTGAGCGCCACCTGCATTACTATGCCGCGCTGGCCGCGCGGGCGGAGGGTGACTGGTTCGGTCCGAATCAGTTCCGGTCGCGGTCGATTGTGGCGAGCGAGATTTCGAACATGCGCGCCGCATTCGACTGGGCGCTCGAAACTCCCGAACGCTCCGGGACGGCCACCACCATGGTGGCCGACCTCTGGTTCTATTGGCTCGGTTGCGGGCACCTGAAGGAAGGCCGGCTGTGGTCCGAACACGCATGGAATCGCTTGCACGACTTCGGCATACCGTATTCGGCACGAGCGCTTTGGGTCCTCGGGTGGAATCTGTTGATCACCGGTGAGGTCACCGGCGCGGAAGCTCGGCTACAGGAGTGCCTCTCGGAAGCCGCTCGACAAGGTGATGCCCGAGCGGCATCGTTTGGGCGAGCACTGTTGGGCGCGGTGCGGTGCTTCCAGGACGATTACGCGGCTGGCGTCGAGCTCTATACAACGGCGATAGCCGACGCGAAGCAGCGCGGCGATCAGCTGGCCACCGCCCTGTTTCTGCATCACCTCGGCGAGGTATATTGCCTCTACCGAGAGTTCGAGCTCGCCGAGGAGTGTTGTCGGGAAAGTATCGCCATCTGCGATAGTTACGGCGATCAATGGTGCAATTCGTTGGCCCGTTGGGTACAGGCACTGTGCGCATTCATGCAGAGATCCACCGAACGTGCTGCAGCGATTGCCGCAACGGCGCTGACCGGGATGACGACCATCGAGGATCAGCTCGGTATCGCGCTGGTCGGTGAACTCTTCGCGTGGATCGCCGCAGAGAACGGCGAGTACTCGGAGGCGGCGGCGCTGCTGGGGGCGACGGGCGCCTATTGGTCTGCGAGCGGTTCTTCGGTGATGGGCCTGCATCGACTGATGGAGTACCGCGAGTCGTGCCTGGCAACGATCGAGGCCAATATGACGGATCGTGATTTCAAGCGCTCCACCGAGAAGGGTGCGCGCCTCGGATTCGACGGGATCGCGACCTTGGCGCTGCCTGCGGCCCGCGTTGGGGTCCTGGAGAGTGGCCGAGTGCCCATCGAGCACCGGAGCATTCCCGACCGCGGCCGGGTTTCCACCGCACCGAAGCCCTCGGCGGCCCTGGAGAGCCTCACCCCCCGGGAATGGGAAATCGCCCGGCTGGTGACGCAGGGCATGACGAACAAGGAAATTGCGGCAGAACTGATCATCGGCAAGCGCACCGTGGATACCCACGTCGCGCACGTCCTGGCGAAATGTGGCCTGCGGCGGCGCTCGGAGCTCGCCTCATTGATTGCCACGAGTTCGGACGATTCGTAGTCAGATCTCGTCCAACGCGTCGGCGGATTCGGACAGCACCTGACCGCCGTCGACCACCAGAGTCTGCCCGGTGATATAGCCGGCCTCGTCGGTGGCGAGGAACAATGCGGCGTTACCGATATCCGCGACCGCGCCGAGCCTGCCTTGTGGCACCGCGGCGGCCATCCGGTCGAGATACTGCTGGCCCATGCCGTCGAGACCCTCGGTCTTGATGTTGCCCGGCAGCACGGCGTTGATGGTGATCTTGCGTCTGGCCAGTTCCATCGCCGCCGTGCGGACGAAGCCGAGCTGGGCTGCCTTGCTCGCGCCGTAGTGCGACCAACCGGGGTAGCCGGTGATGGGCCCGGTGATCGAGGAGGTGATGACGATGCGCCCGCGGCCGGAGGCAGTCAGCGCAGGAAGGGCCGCCTGCACCGAGTAGACGGTCCCCTTGAAGTTGACGTCCAACACGCCGTCGAGGTCGGCCGGGCCGAGGTCCTCGAGCCGGCAGGAGGGAAACACCCCAGCGTTTGCGCACATCACATCGAGTCCACCGTGCCGCTCGACTGCGACGTCCACCATCTCCCGGCACGCCGCGGGATCGGCGACATCGACCGACAGGGTGGTCACCTTTCCGCGCAGGCCACTCAACTCGACCGCGGCGGTGGATAATGCGTCGTCGTCACGGGCGGTGATCAAGACGTTGGCACCGGCGGAGGCGAACACCCGCGCGATGCCTCGCCCGATTCCCTTGCTGCCGCCGGTGACGATAACGGAGCGACCCTCGATCGATGTAAACATGGCTTCCTCGCCTGGTTGGACAAACGTTTAACTAACAGATGGTGCGGCCGCCGGAGTCGAGATAGCGCTGCGTGATCTCGCAGGTTCCAGCGGCGAAACTCGCGCTTTTTGTCTGTGATTCGCGTGAATGCGCGTGCGATCCCATCCACGCGACGAGCATCATCCGGCGCAACAGCACGAAGGTGGCCAACATCTGCTCGTCGGCGTCGGTCAGTTCCGCATACCCGCGGTAGCCGTCGATCCAGGCTGCCTGCCATTCGCCGAGCGCGGGATCGTCCTCGATGAACGACACCGCTGTGCCGAAGTCGTAGAGATACCAGCCGTATCCGCAGTCGTCGAAGTCGATGACGTTGACCCGGGACGGCTCGATGAGCAGGTTGGCCAACCGCAGATCGGCGTGGATTAGTCCGAACCGGTCCGGTCCGCGGCCATAGATCTCGAGGCGGTGCCGCATCAGTTCCACGGCCGGGGTCAGCTGCGCGATCTCGGCCGGCCCGATCCCACCGCCGTCCTGCCATCGGCCCCACCGCGGGGTGTCACCGAGACTGTGTTCCCAGTCCCAGGCGAAGCGGGTGAAGCCGGGGGGTTGCGTCCAGCTCTTGGCGTGCCGGTGTAGCCGCGCGGTGATCGCCCCAAGTGTCCGGAAGTCGTCGGGACCGACTTGGGTCTCGTCCGGTTCGAGCCCACCCATGGTTTCGAACAACACGGCGTGACGGGCGCGCCCGTCGACCCGCGTCGTGACGACACGCCGGCCGTCGCGAGCGCGAATCACGCGCGGCGCGTGCACGCCCGCACCGGCCCGCAATGCGGCCAGCCAGTCCAGCTCCGATTCGATCGCGCCCCGGCTGTGGTAGTCCTCCCGGTGCACCCGCAGGATGCCGCCGCGGCCGGTCGGGGCGTCGTCGATCAGATATGTGGCGTTCTCGGAGAGGTTGATCATCCGGCACGCCGCGTCCGCGGAGAACTCGTACTTCCCCAGCGCTCGCGTCGCGACTTCGTCCTCGCGTGCACCGGTTTCTCTTGTTGACATCACATCACCTCACTTCGTTGCCAACGCCTCAGCCGTGTTCGCGGCCCTCGATGCCGTCCAGGACCTTCGTTATCCGGTCGCGGGCAAGGGTCACGTCCTCGGTGGTCCCGCTGATGTAGAGACGTCCGGCCGCGCCGATCATCTGCACGTCGACCAGCGTGATGCCGGGAGAGACCCGCTCCGCCTCGTTGGCCGCGACCGCGGCGAACAGCGCCGGAGTCATCTCGTAGACGAGCAGCGATTCATCCGGCATCACCATCGATGCCTGCCGATTTCGGTTGAGGATCACGGTGTGCTGGTCGGTGATGTTTTCGATGACGTCGTGGTACAGCACGCGCGGGCGCAGCTGGTCGTTGGCCTTGTTGCCGGTGCCGGCGAGGATTGCCTCACCGGCGCGGACGACGTCGTCGAGATCTTGGGAATGGATTTCGAGGACGCCGAATTGCCGTTCCACGTAGAGGATTCCGGGCTGAACTGCGGGGACGGCTCGCAACGCGAGATCGATCACCCGCTCGATCGCCAGCGCCGGGGAGACCTCGACGATCAACGCGTGGTCACCCTCGTACGGGGGGTACCCGCGTGCTCGGGTCGGGGTTCCCATGTAGGCGGCGAACTGCCGTTGCAGGTCATTGACCATGAGGTAGACCCGGATGTCGGTGTCAGTGTGTGCTTCGCCCACTGTTGTTCCTTCTGCTTGTCCGCCGAGTCGGCGGGACTACTTCGACGCCACCGAGAAATGGCCGCCGAGTTCGGTGTGCGGGCGCGGGATGACGTGCACGCTGACCAACTCGCCGACCTGTGTCGCAGTTTCCGCGCCGGCTTCGGTGGCGGCCTTGACCGCGCCGACCTCCCCGGTGACGATCACTGACACCAGGCCGTCACCGACCTCCTGCCGGTCGGTGATGATGACGTTGGCGGCCTTGACCATCGCGTCGGCGGCCGCGAGCGCGGCGACGAATCCCTTGGTCTCGATCATGCCGATGGCGGTGCTGGACATGTGTACTCCTTCTAGTGCTGCCGGCTGACGGGTTGTCAGCTGGTTGTGGTCGTGGTGGTGAGTGTCTGCGACGACGCCCGATCGGCATCGATCGATCCGATGATCAGTGCGTCGACCGGCGGCGGCGGTCCGGTGAACCAGTTCGAGGCAATCGAGCCCTGCGCGACGATCACCCGTTCGCCGAGGCCGGTGCCGAGGACGTCGAATGCGACGAGCCGGGCGCCGGATTCATCGACCTCGACCTCGAGTAGTGCGCCGGCCGGTATTCCCTCGATCCGCCGGGTCGACCAGACGCTGCCGGTCACTGTTGCCGTAATCATCTGCGCTCCTTTTCGAATGGAACTCCGAGGGTTCGTGCCTTCTCGCGTGCCAGGGGAGTCAGGACGGCGGCCGGCCCCAGGACCAACCGCCCGCCCGCCTCGGCGATGGCCGCGATCTGGCGTTCGGTCACCGCACCGCGATCCACTCGGTGCACCTCTTCTGCGGTTGGGTGCGCCGCCGCGCTGCCGGTCAGGGCGAACTTCAGCCGTCCGGCCCGGAGATCGGCCCGGATCTTCGGGTTTTCGAACAGCCCGAGCAGGGTGAATACGAACGATCGCAGATCCGACTCGTTGCTTATTCGCACGGTTTCCGTGCGCTGACGGCCAGCGCCGTCGAGCGGTCCGGTGGGTGTGACACCAATCTGTTTGGCGAAGGTAGCCGCTGCGGCTGGGGTCGGGTCGGTGCCGTCGGGGTGCGCGGTGGGCCGGGTCGGTGTCCCCCTCATCTCGCCGACGACCTCCCGGATCACCTCCTGCACCAGGGATCGGAGATCCGGTGACGGCGCAGTGCTCGCAATGCCCGCGTTCACAACGCCCTCCCGCCGAGTGCTTCCTGCGCGGCCGCGGCGGCCTGGCGCACGTCGGCCTCGGTGCCCGACAGGTACACCCGCCCGGTGGCGCCGATCATCCGGAAGTCGACCACCTTGATGTCGGCTGCCTTCTCCGCGTCGTTGGTGGCCAAAATCGCGTACGACGCGGGTTGGACCTCGAGCACATACAGCGATTCGCCGGCCAATACCATCGATCCAATCTTGTTGCGGTTGATGAGGAACGCGTGTTGATGGTCGACGCTGGTGATGATTCTCGAGGCCAGGATTGTCGGAGCGATCGCCGCGGCACCGGTATGGTCCAGTGCGTCGAGGGCCGCGTCTGCTGCGGCTTTCACTGCGCCGGTCTCGCCGTGGAACTCGAGATAGCCGAACTGCCGTTCGACCACTAGCACACCGGCCTGCACCTCGGCGTTCTTGAGTGCGACGTCGGTGACGCCCTCGATGTCGAGGCCCGGTGCCACCTCGATGATCTGGGCGGACACGTTCGCTCGCGGCAGCACGCCGCGAATCCAGCTGCCCAGATACGACATCGTCTGGGGCTGCAGTCGATCGATGAAGATAAAGGAACGCAGTTCGGCCACGGGTTACCTCTTGATGAGTTGCGAGAGCTCTTCGACGACGATGCGCCGTAGTTCGGCTCTGATTTGGTCGTTGTTGCCGCCGGAGGTACGCTGCCCAGCGGCGCCAGGGACGGCTTCCACCGGCGGAACCTGCACGTCGATTCTATTATTGGAGGGCGCCGGATACGGCGGCGTCGGCCCGTCGTGGTGACGCCACGGGTTCAGGCCGGTGAACGCTCCCATCGGCACCGCCGCATCGGCGTTGTGGGCGATCCGTGTCCAGTTCAGCAGGTGCTTGGGTTCGAGGTTCTCGCCCACCGAGCTGCGCCCAGCAAATCCGGTACCGATGGTCATCGACGGGGCTAGATTCGTGTCCAGCCCCGCGCTTCCGGTGCTGTTTCCGACGTTCACCGAAACCCGCAGCACCGGCACACGGGCGGCGAAGTCCATGATCGTGGCCGGGTTCTCGCTGTGAATTGCGGCGGAATGCCCGGCACCGGCGATGCGCGTGACCGCGCGCGCGGCGTTGATACCTCGTCGGGCATCGGCGACTCTGACCATACCGATGACCGGTGAGAGCTTTTCGTGTGTGAGCGACTCTTCGGGCAGCACCAGATCGAATGGTGCCACCAGCAACTTGGTTTTCGGGGTAACCCGGAAACCGGCGCGCTCGGCGATCCAGGCTGCGCTCTGGCCGACCACCTCGGTGTTCAAGTGCCCGTCCGGGAACATGTAGTCGCGCAGGCGATTCGTTGTTTCCGGGTCGAGTACGTAGGCACCGGCGTGGGTCAGTTCCCGCTCCAACCGGTCGGCGATGGTTTCCTCGGCGATCAGCACCGACTCGTTGGTGCACAACAGGGAATTGTCGAATGCTTTGCTGTCGACGATCCGTCCGGCGGCCGCCGACAGATCCCCGGTCGCGTCCACGAACACCGGGACGTTGCCAGGCCCGACGCCCAGCGCCGGGTTACCCGACGAGTACGCCGCCCGCACCACACCGGTGCCGCCGGTGGCGATGATGACGTCGGTCCGCTCATCGGCCATCAACCCTTCGACCAGCGGGAGTGACGGTTCGGTGACCACCTGGACGATGCCGTCCGGCGCCCCGGCGGCGACCGCCGCAGCGGCCAGCGTATGCGCGGCGTGTGCGGAGCATTCCTGGGCCCGTGGGTGTGGCGCGATCACCACCGCGTTGCGGGTCATCAGGCTGAGCAGCGTTTTGAAGTACACCGTCGCGACTGGGTTGGTGGTCGGGGTGAGTGCGAACACTACCCCTGCGGGCGTCGGCAATTCGACAACCTTGTTTGCCGTGTCCACCCGCGGCGAAACGAAGTCCTCGCCGTGGTAGTGCTCCACCAGCCCGCGCGAGCAGGCCCGATTCTTGCGGAGCTTGTGTTCGACGACGCCCATGCCGGTTTCGCTGACCGCCCAATCGGCATACCGCTGCGCGTTCTCGTAGCCGGCCTCGGCGACGGCCTGCACGATGGCCGCGACTGCTGCGGCGTCGTACGTCGCATACGTGGCCGCCGCCCACCGGGCGCGTTCCAGCATGTGTCCGGCGTGTGCCGTGTTCATCATCCTGCTCTCCGATCGGTGCTGGCGACCTCGGCTCGGGCCCGTACGACGGCCACCTCGAGGCGGTCCAGGACGTCCTCACAGAGTTCGCGTGGCATCAAGATCCCCGGTTTGAACTGCAGCACGCGTGGATCGAGCGTGGAGAAGATCGCCCACACGCCCAGCTCGTACAGGTGCCGCATCACGTACTTGGCGCCCTCGGGATGATCGAACTCCAGTCCGAGCACGACGCCGTTCTGGCGGATTCCCACCAACCAATCCGGGTACTGGCTGCGAATGCGTTCCAGACCTTGGCTCATCAGGTCGGCGATGTAGTGCACCATCGACCGGACTTCGGGGCGGGTGCTGATCTCCAGTGTCTTCAACGCTGCGATGCAGCCGAGCTCTGCGCCACCGAAAGTGGAGATGTGCGCGAAGCCATCCTGGTCGAGCCATTGCGCTGCGCGATCGCTCAGCAGCGCAGCGGTGATCGGGTAGATGCCCCCGGACAGGCCTTTGCCGGTGACCAGGATGTCGGGCCGGATTCCGTGCTTGGTGATCGCCCACAGCTCGCCGGTGCGCATCAGCCCGGTCTGCACCTCGTCGGCAATGTAGAGCGCGTCGTAGGTTTCGGTGAGCGCCTTGACCGCTTCGAGGTATCCCGGCTCCGGCAGCGGGAATCCGTACGTGGCCGGGATGGTCTCCATGATCACGGCGGCGACGTCGCGTCCGGTCAGCGCCCGCTCCATCGCGCCCAGGTCGCCGAACGGCACCTGGACGAATTCGTCGGGGCGGTCGGAGAGGAAGATCTTCGCGAACCGGTCATCGCCGGTGGCCAGCGCCAAGCCGGTATGCCCGTGGTAGGCCTTGACGATCGAGACGATCTTGCGCTTGCCGGTCGCATGCCGGGCGCTTTTGAGTGCGATGTCGATCGCCTCGCCGCCACCGGAACCGTAGGCGACCTTCGTCAACCCCTCCGGCGCCGTGGCGATCAGCGCCTCGGCGAGCGCGGTGCGTGCCACCGACGGAAAATGGTGATTTCCGACGTCGAATCGGTTCAACGCATCCGACACCGCGGCGACGACCTCCGGGTTGCGGTGACCGAGGTTGTAGGTGCCGCCGTTGAGGTGAACGTCGATGAGGCGGCGTCCGCTCATGTCCCACAGGAAATAGCCCTCGCGGCGGTCGATCACCAGATCGACGCCGGAATCGGTCCAGAACTGAGTTTTGCCCGGATTCCAGAAGCGCTTGGACTTCTCGAGCACCTCGGTCTTGGACGCGAAGGTGAACGCTCCGTAGTCGTGCATGGCCTGCCCATCGTCGTTCGGGCCCGAGTACTGCTCGGGCGGTACGCCGCCGTCGGCGCGTGTGGTCACACCGCGGTGGTCTCGGGTGCGTCCCGGGCTCCCTCCGATGTCGCCGGAGTGAGTCAGCTCCACCGGATATGGGCCCGGACCCGGTCGTCGGTGTCCGTCCAGCCTTTGCCGGCGGCGTAGGCGATCATCGCCGCGAACTTGCCGTTCCACTCCTCGGTTCCGGGCCCGAGGCCGCGGAGAAAGTCGATGTCGATCCACAGGTGATCGCCATCCACGGCACCAGCCCCCGCGGAAACGGCAGCAGCGTGTGCCGTTTCCCGAGACCGCCCGACCGCATCGACCGCCAACTCGGTGAACGTGCCTGGGTCATCGAGCTGAATTTCCCTCTCGGTGATGACGATGATCACACCGGCTCCTTCAGATTCGTGACGTGCAGAGCCGGCCGACGGTCGGCCCACGGTTGCGCTTGCTCCAGCTGAGCCGCGAGTCCTAGCAGCAGGTCTTCCCGGTAGATGTCGGCGCCGAACTGCACGCCGACGGGAAGGCCGTCGTCCGTGGTGCCCAGGGGAAGACTGATCGCGGGCGCCCCTGAGACGTTGTACAGAGCGCACGTCGGGTGCGGGGCGATGACGTGGCGTACCCAATCCTCCGCGGCAAACGACGGGTCGTTCGCGTCGAACGTTCCGAGGTCGAGCGGCGGGGTGATCGAGGTCGGTGTGACGAAAATGTCCCACTCGCCCATGAACGTCGCCAGCTGCCGGCTGACCTTGTTGTTCGTCGCGAAGGCGCGGGCCAAGTCCATCGGTGTCATCGCCCGTCCGGCCTCGGCAGCGGCGATCGTCGTCGCCTCGAAGTAGTCCGGACTCAGCCCGACACCGAGAGCCTCACCCAGCGGAACCACGTCCGCGGCGGTCCCCGCACAGTAGGTGATGGTGAGCGCTGCCAAGAAGTCTTCCCAATCAATCTGGGGTGCACCCACTTCCACGCGATGCCCGAGATCGGACAGCAACTGGAGAGTCGACGCCATCGTGCGCAGGACCTCCGGGTGGACCACCCGATCGCTCCAGGAGTCCGCGCACACCGCAATGCGCAGCGGGGCGCTGGGTCCGCTCAGCTCGTCCCGATAGGGGCGGGCCGGCGTCGGTGCGCTGTACTTTTCACCAGTCAGATTGCCGTGTACCGCGTCGAGCAGCCCCGCCGCGTCGCGCACGGTTCGGGTGATGGCGAAGTCGATCACGTTGCCGTAGAAGGCCTCCTGCACCTCCGGTCCGATCGGGACGCGGCCGCGGCTGGGCTTGAGGCCGACGGTTCCGGTGTGGGCGGCCGGAATCCGGATCGACCCCGCACCGTCGTTGGCGTGCGCAATCGGGACCGCGCCCGACGCCACCATTGCCGCCGATCCGCCGCTGGAGCCACCGGGACTCTTGGTCGGATCCCACGGATTGTGGACGGCACCACCGAGCAGCGGCTCGGTTGTCGCGGTCAACGCGAACTCCGGGATCTTCGTGCTGGCGACCGCGGCGAGCCCGGCCCGGCGAAAACGGGCCATCAGCTCGGAGTCCTGGTCGAACACGATGCCGTCGGCCAACGCGCGGCTACCCAGATGCAGCGGCACACCGGCGGCGTGGCACAGCAGATCCTTCAGCACGAAGGGAACTCCGGTGAAGAAGCCGTCCGTGGCTGCGTCCAACGGCGTTTCCCACGGGCCTTCCGCGCAGGCACGCAACCGCTCGTCGGCCAGCTGCACGGCTTTCACGCCGGCCTCGTGCACCTCCGACGGCTTGACCTCACGAGAACGAACCAGTTCGGCCAGACCAGTGGCGTCGTAGGACGCGTACTCCTCGATCGTAAACATCTTCTACAACACCTCCGCTGGCACGTCGGCTCCGACGTGGGTCCACATGTCTCGGTGCATTAGCCATGACCCGACGTCCTGGCGGACGTGGACGACGATGTAGTTGCTGCGAACCTCGGACCCCTCGACGAACTCACCGATCGCGATTCCTTCCTCGACGGCGACGGTGTCGCCGATGGTCAGGTTCACGTCCTCGAGCGTCTGCTTGACGAACCCCGCTGCCAGCCAGTTGCCGAACTCCTCAGCGATCGCCTCGCGCCCGCGCACAGCACGTCCGTCGGGGGTGAGCATCGTCCCAGCGTCGGTATACAACGATGCGAACAGCGCCGGATCCCGCTCCTCGATGGCGCGGACCACGCTGCGGTGGACCTCGGCCAAATGCTCGGCGAATGCCACCATTGTCAGACCGCCAGTTCGTCGGGGGTCTCGTAGCTCGGCCGCTGCCGGGGGTCGCCGGGGAGGATGCCGACCGGCCCGCTGCGCACAACACTGCCGGGGTTGCTGAAGAACGGGATCACGTAGCGGCCCAGGTTCTCGATCGTGGCCATCCGCTCCTCGTGGGTGCCGCCGTCGATCCGCAGCACGATCTCGTCCGCGCCGCTGTCGGCGGTTTTCTGCACCTGCTCGATGCAGTACTGCGGATCGCCGACCAGAACGGTCGGGCCGCAGGTCCGCAGCCACTCCGCGTCGTTGACGTGCTTGCGCAACTGACCGATCCGAGAGAATTCGCCGTACTGCTGGGGCGAGCGCTCGGCGAGCTGGACGTAGACGTCGTTGATGATCATCTGCGCGAACTTCAGCAGATCCGCCTCGGCGTGCTCGAGCGCCAGATCCGTCGTCTTCGCGCAGCGCACCGACATGACGCTGCTGGCCGCGGACTTGACCGCGTACCGGCCGACCGGGGACACCTCGTTATCCGACACCGAGTTGTATGCGTCGAGGTTTGCCTGCAGCACCTCCCAGCCCAGGTAGACGTCGGAGGTGATCATGCCCAGGCCCTTGCGGCGAGCGTCGGCGGAGGACTCCACGGACTGCACGATCTTGTACAGCGGCGGGTGCGGCTCCTGGAACGGCTTGGGGCTCAACCGGCGCTCCGGGATCTTGCCCCAGTGCGGACCGTCGTGGCTGAACGTATCGTCGCTCAGTGCGCGGATGATGAGCTCGAGCGCCTCCTCGGAGCGCCCCCTTGTTTCGTTGAGCGAGACGCCGAACGCGTCCAGCTGTAGCAGCGTGTTACCACGCGCGGTGGTCAACTCGACGCGCCCGTTGGACAGCAGGTCGGTGGCCGCGGTCTGCTCCGCGACCAGGATCGGGTGGATCGCCGAGATCAACCGGCTCATGTAACGCAGCCGAATTCGGTTGGTGCGCATTGCGACCGCCGTGAACAAGACCTCAGGCGCCGGCGTCACACACATGTCATTGAAGAAGTGATGTTCGGAGGTGCCCCAACCGTAGAAGCCCATCTCCTCGGCAAATACAGCTTCCTCGATCATGTCCAGGTATCGACGGTGCTGGGTCTCGCCGGGGTTGGTGGCGCACTCGCTCATCATGATGAATCTCATCGGGTTGGTCCCTTCATCGGCGGGTCAGTGACGTATGCCACTGCGATGAGTTCAAGAGTGCCGGGACCGGTGTTCGGTGCGAATCCGTCATTGTGCGGACAAAATACTGAACTTCTGGGTGCCGATCGAGTGCATAATCAGCTACGGCAGGTTCCTGGGGAATGAACGATCACCGCGGTGCAGCCTGCGATGTGCTCCGCCATCAGGACAATTCATCGTTTCCTGCGGGTGGGACGGTTCGTTCGGCGGCGGGTGCCCGGCGCTCGGCGTCGCCTTCCCACCCTCGGGCTGACAGTACGCCGGTCTTCCCTCCGATCCGGTATGGGAGTCGGAACGGGTTGCAACGGCAACGAGTCAGCACTCGGGAACGTTGACCGCGAGCCCGCCCTGGGAGGTTTCCTTGTACTTGGCGAGCATGTCCATGCCGGTCTGGCGCATGGTCTCGATCGCTTGGTCGAGGGAGACACGGTGGTTGCCGTCGCCGTACAGGGCTAGCTTCGCGGCGTTCACGGCTTTCACGGAGGCGATGTCGTTGCGTTCGATGCACGGAATTTGCACTAGTCCACCGATCGGGTCGCAGGTCAGGCCGAGGTTGTGTTCGATACCGATTTCGGCGGCGTTCTCGACCTGCGCGGGCGTG
Organism: Rhodococcus sp. LB1; assembly: GCF_001583455.1. Classification (NCBI taxonomy): domain Bacteria; kingdom Bacillati; phylum Actinomycetota; class Actinomycetes; order Mycobacteriales; family Nocardiaceae; genus Rhodococcus; species Rhodococcus sp. LB1. Next base: position 30,943 of record NZ_LTCZ01000066.1, read on the forward strand.
GCACCGAGCAGTTCGGCGAGGGCGCCGGCGGCCATCGAGCACGCGGAACCGACCTCACCTTGGCAGCCGACCTCGGCGCCGGAGATCGAGGCGCGTTCCCCGTAGAGCACGGCGATCGCGGCGGCGGTGAGCAGGTACTTGACGACGACGGCGTATTTCGCGTCCGCGTTGTCGAGTCGGTTCTCCTCCAGCATCGACGTCGCCGGACGGTCGTCGCGCTCGCCCTGATCGGCCTCGGCCTGGCGGATCCAGTTCCGCAGCGCCTCCGGGTGCACGTTCAGCTGCTCGGCCAGCCGCCGGACCACCGGCCTCGGCTCGGGCTCCCGGTACAACCGCACCGCACGCTCACGCAACTCCGGCGGATACTTCCTCGTTCCAACAGTGACATCCTCCTCAATCACCCAGGATCAAACCTGGCTCGGAATTCTCCGGGAAAGCGGGGGAAGCTCATTCTCGTCGAATGCGCCGCCCATAGCGTTGCTGGTAAGCCCAGGGGGCCGATCGCGGATTTCGTTCTCGTCGCCTGTCGCTGATAAACGTGCCACTCACCGCTGCAACTCAGTTTCTGGACGGGCTTGCCGACGAAAAGCACTGACCACTCACGTATTCGACTCATTCTCGTCGTTGCCGATCTTCGGCGGTTTGGCGATATAGGCAAGCGCGAGAGTCACGGGGATTGCGCCGGCGGCGGCGTACTCTACCGGCGAGTCGCTTGGCCATGCCACGAAGCCGGTAAACGCTCCCGCCGCAAGTAGCCACATTGCCCGTGCGGTCGCGGCCCGGTACGCGGCCAGCGCGACCGCTGCAACGGTAACGAGAAGCATTCCTATCCAGACAAGCCAGATCATTTCTGGTGCCCGCCTCATGTTTTCGGATTAGGCGAGACCTGCAAAGTCAGGCGACGTACCATCACATACCGTCCCGGCAAGGGCGAAAGTATTGGCGACTTCGAAACGTTTCGGTGCCCGGTAAGCCGATCGCTTCGGTGGTCTCGACAATCAGGTCTACGGGATTGGTCTGTCTCAAGACGACCACTTTCAATTGCGTTCTCGCGTCGCCGCAGATTCCCGTGTCTAACGCAGCTAAGGCTTGGTGACGATCTCGCGGCTGGCAAGATAGTCCATCGTCCCGGCCAGGGCCGCATGGACGTGCTTTCTCAGCGATTCCGCTGCTCCATCGGGATCTTTCGCTTCGATACGCGCAAGGATCTCGGCATGCTCTGCCGTCGCGGCCGCCTGCCTTCCCTCGGTCCGGCTGTTGATCACGTACCGTTCGCAGGTGTTCCAGAGCATGCAGAGATGCCGTTGCAGTACGCCTTCGCCCGCCCCCTTGAACAACGCGAAATGAAAGGCGCGATGCGCGTGGAGCATCTCCACCGAGACCTGGGGCACCCCGCGCTCGGCCAGCGATTGCATCTCGTCGAACCAGTAACGCATCTCCTTGGCGGCGGCGTTGTCACTCGCCGAGGCCGCCCGTTGTGCGGCAATCACCTCGATCAGGTCGAGGATTTGGAATGCGTCGGTCACGTCCGCGACACTGAGCGGGCGCACCACCGTTCCTCGTCGCGGCAGGTTGTCGACGAGCGACTCCGCTTCGAGCTGGCGAACCGCCTCACGGAGCGGTACCCTGCTGACCCCCAATTCGTCCGCGAGGGAGTAGACGGACAGCTTCTCCCCGGGTTGAAGCATGCCGAGCACGATCCGATCCCGGATCCGCTCGGTCACGAAGTCGGTGACTGTCCCCGGAGGATCATCGAAGTTCCGGGCCTGGGATGAAATTTTCTCGGCCATGTGCCCTCCCCCTATGAAGCTGAGTACGTTTCCACTGCGCCTTCGACCGCAGAACCTCCAGATTACTATAAACAGAATTCTAAAAGCTAGGCGTGGCGACGCCGGCATTCCGACTGGCCGGATTTCACTGCGCAGCTAGATCCTCTCGTATTGCTGCCAAGGTCGAACTCACACGTCGAGAGGCGCCCCGACGAGACGAGTTCGTCCGGGGAGGTGGCCCCGGATTTGGGCATGCTCTTTCCAGGTCAAGTCCCGTGAGGTGGTGTACGAAGTGTCGCGTGACTCCTCGTGGGGTGGTTATGCGGTCAGAGCCGCCGGCGTCACCTCCTCGGTAGGTTCGGGTGTTGCGTGGGTGCCGCGGGAGCGGGCGAGCACGTCGAGGCCGAGATAGCGGCGGGCTTCGATCCACTCGTCGTGCTGCTCGGCGAGGACGGCTCCGACGAGCCGGATGAGGGCGGTGCGATCGGGGAAGATCCCGACGACATCGGTTCTGCGGCGGATCTCCTTGTTCAGTCTCTCCTGGGGATTGTTTGACCAGATCTGCCGCCAGATCTGCTTCGGGAAGGCCGTGAAGGCGAGGAGGTCGGCCCGCGCGGAGTCGAGATGATCGGCTACCTTTGGCAGCTTCTCCGACAAGGCGTCGATCACCCGATCATATTGAGCATGAACAGAATCGGCGTTGTGACTGTAAGGTAATAACATGGTGTTTTGCGGTTTGAGTCGGGTCGGTGCGGTAGGGCGGTTGTGAGCGAGGTCGACGGGCGGTTGCGGGAGCGGTTCGAGGTCTTGTTGCCGCATCTGAACGAGCGTCAGCGGCGTTTGGCGTTGGCGGCGGAGGCCCGGTCGCTGGGTCATGGCGGGGTGCGGGCGGTGGCCCGGGCGGTCGGTGTCAGCGAGACCACGGTTCGCAGGGGCGTGTTCGAGTTGGAGGCCGGCGAGCATCCGGCACCGACGGGTCGGGTCCGCCGTCCGGGTGGGGGCCGCAAGGGTGCGGACGCGCTGAATCCGCAGCTGGTGCCTGCGTTGTTGGCGCTGGTTGAGCCGGATGAGCGTGGGGATCCGGAGTCTCCGTTGCGGTGGACGACCAAGTCGCTGCGACACCTGGCCGAGGAGCTGACCCGGCAGGGCCATCCGGTGTCCGCACCGACGGTGGGACGATTGTTGCGGGACAACGGATTCAGTTTGCAGGCCAACGCCAAGACGTTGGAAGGCGAGCAGCACCCGGACCGGGACGTGCAGTTCCGCTACATCAACGAGCAGGTCAAGGCGCACCAGGACGCGGGCGAGCCGGTGATCAGCGTCGATTCGAAGAAGAAGGAACAACTCGGCCAGCTGCCCACCCCGGGGCGCGAGTGGCGCCCGCAGGGCGATCCGGTGCGGGTGGTCGATCACAGCTTCTTCACCGGACCGAATGCGGAACGGGCCATCCCGTACGGCGTCTACGACTTGACCACCGACGCCGGTTGGGTCAATGTCGGCGTCGACCACGACACCGCCGCGTTCGCGGTCGCCTCCATCCGCCGCTGGTGGCAGGCCCGCGGCGCCGCCGACTACCCGCACGCGCGCCGGCTGCTGATCACCGCCGACGCCGGTGGCTCCAACAGCTACCGGTACCGGTTGTGGAAGGCCGAATTGGCCGCGCTGGCAGCCGAGACCGGGTTGGCGATCACGGTCTGCCATTTCCCGCCCGGCACCTCGAAGTGGAACAAGATCGAGCACCGGTTGTTCTCCCAGATCACCATGAACTGGCGGGGGCGGCCGCTGACCAGCCACGAGGTCGTGGTCAAGACCATCGCCTCCACCCGCACCCGCACCGGGCTGCGCGTGGACGCCGAGCTGGACACCGGCGACTACCCGATCGGGATCTCGGTTGGTCGAGACGAGTTGCGCGCGTTGCCCATCCGCCCGCACGCCCAGTGCGGAACGTGGAACTACACCATCGAACCCACTCACGCCGACGCCGCTCCGGTTCCCGGCCGGGACCGGGAAGGCGAGCGTGCCGCGGCCGTCGCGATGCTCGCCGACCCGCGCCTGACCGGCATGACTGGCGCCGAGCTGGACGAACTCACCGCACGGCTGGCACCGGCCCAGGCCGCGCGCGCCGAGCAACGCCGCTGGCACCAACGCGGCGGCCGGCGCCGCAATGCCCCGGGTGCCGGCGGGCGACGGCTGCTGTCGGACGCCGCGGCCCTGCTGATCACCGTCGTGTATCTGCGGCAGGTCTGCCCTCAGCGGGTGCTCTCGGATCTGCTCGGGGTGAATCCGAACTCCATCGGCGAAATCATCGCCGAAACGCGGATGCTGCTCGACGAACACGGCTATCACGTCACCCCGATCATCGGGCTTCGCTTCAGCACCGCCGCAGACCTCGCGGGATTTCTCCGTGACGGCACGGCACCCGACCCGACACCGAATCGGCCGCTCCCCGAGGCACTGTCGCATCCGGCTCTGACCGGCATGAGTCGCCGGCAACTGGGCGACCTCGTCGAACGCCTCGCCGTCCGGCAAGCCGCCATGGTCGAGCGACGCCGCTACGCCCAACGCGGCGGCGAACGCATGCCAGGGGGCCGCGGCGGAATCTTCCTCCAGAAGATCACCGATGCCGAACGCGTCCTGGCCACCGTTCTGCATATGCGCCAGCTCTGCAACCGCGCCGTCCTGGCCGAACTGTTCCAGGTCAGCCCTCGCACCATCGGCAATGCCCTGCTCGACGTGCGGCCACTGCTCGAACAGGACGGCTACACCCCGGCACCGGCAACCATCCGCTACCGCACCGCCGCCGCCCTCCTCGCCGCCATACCACCACGAGAGGGCGACACACCCGAATCGACACATTAATTCCTTACAGTCACATTACTCGACGAACCTGATGGCGGTGACCCCGAAGGCATCGTGGCCTTGGGTGAAGACGTTGCTGCACTCGGTCTACGACCAACCCGACGCGGATTCTGTTCATGCCCAATATGATCGAATCATCGGCGCACTGTCGGAGAAGTTGCCGAGGGTCGCTGACCACCTCGACGCAGCACGACCGGACCTGTTGGCGTTCACCGCATTTCCCAAACAGATTTGGAAACAGATCTGGAGCAACAATCCGCAGGAGCGCCTCAATAAGGAAATCCGCAGGAGAACCGATGTGGTCGGAATCTTCCCGGATCGTACCGCCCTGATCCGGCTCGTCGGTGCGGTCCTGGCCGAACAACACGACGAGTGGATCGAAGGACGCCGCTATCTCGGCCTGGACGTTCTGGCCCGCTCCCGCAACGACAAGCCCACCGACAGCAGCACCGAGTCCACCGAGGAGGTGACACCGGCCTTGACTGCCTGACTCACCAACGAGGAGTCACGCGACGACCCTCGTACACCACCC
>NZ_LTCZ01000067.1:0-26248 GCF_001583455.1 Rhodococcus sp. LB1
TGGTCGGTGGCCGGGTACCAAGTGAACGCGACCGATAGGGCCTGGCGGGCGACGTCTTCCGCCACGTCGGCGTCCGGAGCCGGCGCCGCCGTGGTTGGTGGAGGTACGGGCGCAATGGTCGTAATTGGTGCTGTGGCTGCCGGTGGTGCCGCGGCCGCCGGTAACGACGTTTCTAGAGGCGACGTCTGCGGGTCCTGTTGGGTCGGCCGGCACGCATAGACGAGGATGGCGACCAGGGCACCCAGGATCACGACCACGGCCAGGAATCGGCGCACGCTCATCTCGGTCCTCCTGCAGTAGCGGGCAGTCCACTCATCACATCACCCTCCGTGCTTTCATCCCGCCCATCAGCGGCGCTTCCTTCACGACGTCGCCGGTGGTCGGGGCGTGGATCATGCGTCCGCCACCAAGGGCGATGCCGACGTGACCCGGCCCAGACCCGGCCCAGGATCCGAACACGAGATCACCCGGTTGGGCCTGATCGATGGGAATCTCCGTGCCAACGGTCCACTGCTGCTCCGAAGTGCGTGGCAGTGTGACCTTGCCGCCGCTGCCGGTGAAGGTGGCGTAGCTGGTCAGGCCGGAACAATCGAAGCCCCCGCCGGACGGTCCGCCGGTGCTACCTCCACCCCAGACATACGGGGTGCCGAGGTACTGCCGGGCGGCCGCGACGACCTGGCCGCCGTCTTTCGATCCGTTCGGGACCAGGCGGCCGGTGGAACTCAGGGAGGTGTACTTGGCCTGGCCGAGGATGATCTTTGCGACGTAGTTCTGGGTCTCGGCGTATGGGGGGATGCCGCGGTGAGCCTGCACCGCACCGAAGCCTGCATTGTACGCGGCCAGTGACAGCTCGGCCGGGTCTCCCATGACGGTGCCGACCGCGAGCGCGGCGTTGACCTGGTCGTTGAGCGCGCACATGAAATGCCCCTGAGCCATGACGGCGTCGCCGATCGAATTGGGGTCGACCTTGCCGTCGCCGTCGTAGTCCTTGCCCCAGGTCGCCCAGGTTCCGGGCATGAACTGTGCAGGTCCGAGAGCACCAGAGGGGGAGCTGGGGGCGTTGGCGCCGTGCCTGAACTGATTCTCGGCGTGGAGCTGCGAGGACAGGACCGGGGGCCGAATGCCGGGGCAGATGCTGCCGGCCTTGCGGATCCACGGATCGAATTCGGCCGGCACCGAGCCGGCGGCCAGCTCACCGCCGCCGACGGTCCCGAAGCCCGCGCAGTTGATCGGCGACGACAAGGAGGCCAGCCGCACGTCCGCGCCGTCCGGCGCGCCAGGAGGTGAGGCCGCACTGCCCAGTTTGATCATCGGGTCCACGGCGGTGCCGCCTTGGAAACGGCCGCCTTCCCAGTACTCGAAATGCAGGTGGGCGCCGGTGCTTTGGCCGTCGTCGCCGACATTGGCGATGTGGTCACCGGCCCTGACCTGTTGGCCTTCGCGGGCGATTAGCCCGTCGGTGAACATGTGTCCGTACACGGTGGAGACCGGTGTGTCGCCGACGAGGGAGTCGATGACGATCCAGTGTCCGAATCCGGTGGCGGTGCCGGAACGGACGACGAGGCCGTCGAGGGCTGCGTAGATCGGGGTGCCGATGGGGCCGGCGAAGTCGACGCCCTGGTGTTCGGTACCCCACCGAGGCCCGAAGCCGGAGGTGAATGCGGTGGTCCCGGCCCTCGTCGGTGCAGTGATCGGTCCGGAGGCGCGCAACTGGCCACCGGCGGGCGCGCCCGGGTCGCTAGCGGTGGAGGTTGTCTTGCATCGATCGTGGGGGATGACTGGTTGAGGTGCGCAGGCCGTCGTGCTGACGACTGTGCTGGCTACGGCCGCGAGTAGCAGCGCGGTGCCGCGCTGGCGCAGTGTCACAGGGCTCCCGGGATCGGGGTGTCGAGTTCTGGGATCGGGATAGGCCCGGGCACTGGAACGGGCACCGGCACGGGTGTCGGTTCGGGCTCGGCCATTGCTGGCGGTGCGGTGACAGATTCGGGCGCCGAGGTCGTCGTCGACGGTTTCGGCTGGCTCGTGGTCGGCTGCGTTGCAGTCTGGGGCGTGGTCGAGTGCGTGCAGGTTGAGGGGACACTCACTAGGGTCGGCGCTGCGCCGAGTTTGCTGACCTCGTCGCGGTCGAGAGTGGGAAACGGGTTCTGGACCTGCCATTTCGGCCCGCTCGGGGACTCGGCCACCTGCACGGACACGCGCAGGTCGCCGGCCTGAGTGGGGATGGTGACCTCTGCCCGCCGCTCGCCACCGGCGCCGGTGACGATCTCACTGGTCGTGGGCCCGGTGATCGCGACGGGCACCTGTGGACGTGCGGCGACGATCGTGTCACTGGGGGTGTCGGTGGTGTATCGGCCGAGTTTGGTTCTCCACTCGGTATTCGACTGTGTGATGTCCACGTAGTTGTGCGCATAAGCCATCGCTGTGGCTGGCGCGCTCTTCCCGGCCGAGGCCGTCGTTGTGCCTGCGATGGCCGACTCGGTCACCTCGATGAGGTCGTAGGTGACCTCGTTTCCTTGTGCAGGAGTCGTCGTCGGTGCACCGGTCACCGCCGCGGTATTCGGCGCATGGCTTGTAGGAGGGGATTCCCCGGATGCGGTGCCGGCAACGAATAGAACGGCGAGAACGGCGGCCATGCTGATCATTAGGTTGGTGCGCGAGTACAGCACCCACCTTCGGATCGGGGCGAGGACCGGGTTGCCTGCGGGGCGGGCCATCAGGTGAAACTCTCGCTCGGGTGCGTGCGCACTTCGGGAGTCAGCGACGGCTCGTACAAGCGGGTATTCGACCGCGGCGGAGCGGAAATGCTGGCGGGCGCGGACGCGGCGGGGACGTTCCCTGATGAGGTGTCCTTGCGGGTCGGAGTGAAGACCTTGGTCGGGGCGATGGCAGAACCTGCTCCGCCGTCCCATGTCTCACTGACCCTCGGGGTGTCACCGTGGCGCGCTCCGCCACCCGAGCGGCTGGCTTCGAGCGCTTGCAGCGCCGCGCTACGGTCGCGGCCGACGCGGGTGTTCGCGGTGTCCTGTTCACGATGCTTGCCGCCCTTGGTGAGGTGCATGTGGCGTACGTCTTGGGATTCCTTACGTGAGTCAGCGAGCCGTTGCAGGAGGTCCATCTTTTTGTGGGCGGCGATCCGAGTTTGGTCGACCTCGTGCCGGCGACGCTGGTTAAGTTCGCGCCCCTCCGGGCGGGCTGGGCCTGCGGAGTTGCTGTCGGAGTCTTCGGCGGTGCCGCCGTCCTTGGTTTTTTTGCGTAGCGCCCCGACTCCTTCCTCGACCATCGCACCGGTCGGGCCACCGATGACCGCGCTGGCGCCCTTGAAGATTTTCTGCTTCATCGAGGTCTGCGCGTGACGGGCCTTTCGGTTGAGGGCGCCGGCGCGGTTCTGGGTGAAGGTTTGCGAGACCCGTTTGAACGGTCGCATGATGAACCAGCACACCAGGGTCAAGATGACCATGAACCACAACCGCCATGACCCGTCGATTTGCCCGTTGTCGGTGACGTACAACTTCACCAGGGCCAGCAGGTAGAGGGCGACGATGACGGAACCGGCCACGCCCCACATGTAGGCGCTGGCGATCATCCGGCACACTCGCATTAGCGTTCCCGCGTGTGCGACTGCGAGCGGTATCCAGATCGGGGCGAACAGGATGGCCAGGCGGATGGCGAGCAGCGCGATGAGCTTCAGCACCGATGCGCCGATCCACAGGATCGACGGCATGCCGACCTTGACCATTGCCATGAATCCGATTCCGGTGCGGCCGGAGTCCTTGCCTTGGAACGTGTAGTAGGACAGTCCGTAGTCATCGTTGAGTGGCTTGACGATGTCGTCGCGAAAGATGTGCTCCTTCTTCGCCTTCAGGTCGTTCTCGACACCGGAATCTGGTGCGTTCTCGATCTGCTGCTGTTCCTCGTAGGAGAATGCGAGCGCATCGCGCAGTTTGGGGCCGAGTTGGTTCTCGTTGTCGCGGTAGTTCGGGCCGAACCAGCCTTTACGCCAGTCGTCGAGGAAGATGTCGTCGAGCAGTACGTCCCGGGGTCCTTTGCCGCTGCCGGTGATCGAGAGCATCTCGTTCTGGGTATCGGTGATCACTGCCCCGAATGTGTCGTCGGCGAGCCGGATTGCTTGCTGGGGTGCGCCGATCAGGAGAGCACCGAGGGCGAGAGCGGCTCCACCGACGGCCATGGATTTCGTGACGCCGGCAGCGTTCGATTTGAGTGCGTGCCAGAGCATGATCGAGGCAGCCGCGGTCAGCCCGATACCGAGCCAGAGACCGTAAATGCCGATCATGCCGTTCGAGATCGAGGAGACGACCTGGTCGAACTGTTCCATTGCGGGTGCGACGCCGGCGTCTTCGGCGGCCTGACCGGTCTTGGTCTGGTCGTCGAGCCAGAATGCGGCGGCGGCCAGGGACTTCCCGATCGTCAGGAATCTATTGCCCCAGTCGGTGTCGGTGACGGCGCCGGGCGCGCGCACCAGGTCCATGCCGCAACCGAGGTCGTAGGTGTACCACTGCAGGCCGGCCCACCCGTAGGTGGTGTATCCGGTGACCCCGTTGTCGGGGCGGTTCTGGCTGGTGGCGTCGAAGACCCCGGGGAACGCTCCCTTGGGGTATTCCGGGGCGGGGACTTCGTCGCACGCGAACCCGCTGGCCGCCGCGACGGGGGAGAGCGGGTCGACGAGCAACGGGGCCAGCGCCAGGGCGAGGACGGCCAGGAGACGCCCCAGCCGACCGGTCAGGCGTCTATTCGGGCTCGCCTCGGGGTTGTGGGTCCGATGAGTGCCTGCGGGTCGAAAATGCAGGTTGAGCCGCCGCAGGGTGGTGGTCATGTGGCACCGCCGAGGGCGTTCTTCGCGGTACTCGAGTTCAAAGCGGCGAAGACGTGGGATAGGTGCACGTAATGAACCCAGCTTGACCGGACCAGTTCGACGTCGTCGGCCATCCGGACCATCCACCGCCGCGCCTGATCTTGGTAGGAGGTGTCGGTGTCCTCGTCGAGCGTGTCCTCGCCGCCGCTGCCGAGTTCGGCGAGGAATTGCTCGAAACCCTGCCCGGTGGGGAGTTTGAGGAGCTTGAGCGCCCCGTCGATGGCGTGTGGGTCGCCGCCGACGTCGCCTACGAACACTTCGTAGGTCAGGGCTGTTTTGTCGTCGGTGCCGTCGAGGCCGAGGAAGTCGTCGGGCAGTTGCGAGCACACCAGGGCGCGGACCTTGAACTTGCGTGAGTCGCGGGCGATCCGCAGGTTCAGGGTTCTGCCGGCGCCAGTGGATTCGAGGTACTTGTTCTCGTCGAGGAACAACACTTTACGGACGTGTCTCGGCTTTTCGTAGACGAGGCGGTTCGCCAGCCACGCGGCCATGTGCATTAGTGGGGCGGTCATCCGCTGCTGTGGGGTCCACTGCGAGGAGGGAACACCTTCCGGTGGCAGCTGCAGACCGGGCATGGTCAGGATGGTCAGCCGGATATCGGCGTCGAAGTCGTCGACGCCGCTGCCGACCGTGCCGGCCTCGGGGAAGAGTACCCGGGCTTCGGCGAGCCTGGACATCAACTCCAGCTGCTGATATATCCCGGCGGCGCAGGTGCGCACGGCCTGATCGGGATCGTCCTGGCCGATCGTCTTGATGGCGTCGAGGACTTCGCCCAGGTTGTGGTCGCGGTCCCCGCCCACGCGGTTGGCGGCCAGGTGCAGCACCGACTCGGTGTGTTCGAGATGCAGATGCCGTTCGGTGAGCATCATCTTCAGCACCGAGACGGCGACCTCGACGCGCTCCGCCGCCGCCGCGCGCATGTCCGCGTCGTACTTCGCCTGCGCCGCGGCATACGGGTCGGCGGCCCTCATCAAGTCCGGGTGGAGGGTGTCGTACTCGGGGTCCTCGCGTCGGGGGTCGATGATGACCCGGTAGGGGTTGAGCGCCCCGGGGCGGGAGTCACGGCCGGTGAGCGCGTAGACCCGGGCGATGTCCCGGAATTCAGGTAGGTTCGCCAGTTCCTTGAGTGGCCCCGAGGGGTCGTGGATTACTCCGTAGGCGCCCGCGCGCACGGCCTGGTAGACGATCATCCCGGCCATGAAGGTTTTGCCGGAACCGGGGACCGCGACGATCGGGGTCAGACCCGATTTGTGTTTGATCTCGTGTGCGGCGAATAGGTCCCAGATCACCGGGCGCGGTGCGATCGACGAGGTCTCACCGAGCACGACTCCGCGGCGGTCACCGATCCGGTCACCGACGGTGGCCATGCCCGCGGCGACGGCCTCGACGTCCATGTGGCGCTTGTTGGCGATGTTCGCGAGCGGCTCGCCGGGGATGAATTCGCGCAGTAGTTGGAACTGTCCGTGCTCCTGCTCGAGTGCGATGTGCGGGTAGTACATCTCCCGCAGGCCGGCGACCTTCTTGCGCGCTTCGTCGGGGGTAGCTCCGACGATGGCGACCCGGTACCAACCCGAGGTGCGGGTGGAGAGCCCGGAGTGGTCTTCCTCGACGTCGGAGATGACATCCTGGACCCGAGCGTGCTGCTCGGCCAGCTCCTTCGGTGGGACCTGGTCGTGTTCGACGGTGTAGTGGTCGAACTGAGACTCGATCTTGCCCGTCAGCGAGCGCATGGTGCGGACGGTTCTTGCCTTGTCGTGCAGCTCGATCCGATCCGACCATTCGAGCGGTTCGCCGGAGGGGTCGCCGATGACCTGCCAGGGCAGCATCCGCTCCGGGATCGGGAGCGGTGCCATGCGTCCGACGGTGAGCACGATGACCGCACCGGTATAGCGGCGGCCCTCGACGACGCCGGAGACGGTGGTGTAGCCGTCACCGGGTGTCAGGGTCAGGTCGGTGAGGTCTTCGAGAGCGGCGACGTCGGTTTCCTCCCAGTCTCCGGCTCCCGCGGTCGCGCCACCCGCAGCCAGGGGCAGGCCGATCGTCGCCGACCGGCGCAGCAGGTAGTCGATCGCGGCAGGGGACGCGGGTGCTGCATTGACTCCGCGGCCGGCCATGATCCGCTCGAGTGCGGCGAGATGGCCGGCGAGCGCGTCCTCCTCGCGGGCGAACGCGTCGTCGGCCCAGCCGGTGATCAGGGACGAGAGTGCGCCCAGGAGCGGCCAGGTCGCGACGTAGCCGAGCGTGTGGGCGAGGTAGTCGAGCCCGGCACCGAGCGCAGAGCGGTGGGGCAGTTCGATGCCCCAGTAGCGGCCCTTGATCGTGGCGTTCGACCACAGCATCGCGTGCTGCTGACCGCGTAGAAACTCGGCCCACGACAGCGCACCCGGGACGTCGTCGATCGGCGCAGCCCACCGGTCGTGGTCCTTGGCCCACTGCTCGACCGGAAACGGCGTGCGCACCAAGCGCCGGTGCAGCCGCTCGACGCCAGCCTTCTGCAGGTTGGTCAGCACCATCGCCTCGTCCTGGATGAAGCGCCGCTGCTTGCCCGTGGCGCGGAAGTTCCACGGACCCTGCTTCTGCACGAACCATGCAGTCGACGTGCGTGAGGTGCGGGTGATGTGACCGGAGGTCCCGGTTAGCCGCAGCCGCACCGACTTCCGGGCACGGTCGGTCCGCTTCTTCGCCGCGGCCTGCCCGCGATCGGCGGGCGTCTGCCGGCGCCGCTTGGAGCGCTTGCGTCGCCGCTCCCCGGTGCGGGGGTCCTCCGCCAGGAGGGTCGGGTCGCACGCCCGAGCGTTGATCTCCTCGGACACCTCGGTGACCGGGTGCGGGGGCAACTCCACTTCCGACCACGCCCGCGCCCCCTGCGGTGGCTGTGGTGGGAATGCCTGCCGGCCGGCCGCCGGCAGCGCCCCGGGAGGGATGACTGGCACCGGGTCATCGAGCTGAGGGTCGAACAGCGATGCGATGTCGTTGTCGTCGTAGGTGGTCATCGGTGTGAGTCCTCACCGTCGGTACGGGCAGTGACGTCGTCAGGTTGTGAACCGGTGGTCAGCCGGTCGGGGAGGGTGACGGACACCGTCGCCCCGGGCTTCGGTGGGCGCGGGGCACTCAGGTCGTTGGCGGCGGCCTTCAGCACTGACCGGAGCGGCCGATCCGGCGTCACGTATTTCGAGATCCGCGTCGTGGCCCACACCGTCACCAGGACCATCACCAGCAGCGGTTTGAACCCGAGCGGCACGTGCAGGATGGCGCGGGAGATCAGAAACACCGCCGCGAAAACCGCGGCGCCCACCAAGCCGGCGGTATACCGAATCCGGACCGGAAGGGCGTAGCCAGTCGGGCCGAGATAGTGGCGGTCCACTCGATACAGCAGGTCATCGTTGTTGATCACCTAACGCTCCCTTCTCGGTGCAGGAACCATCACTCGGTCAGGCGTTGATGCCGAAGAGGCCGAGAACCCAGTTCCCGAGTCCCTTGGCGGCGGTTTCCGAGGTGGCGATGCCGACGAACGCGAGACCCACCAACGTCAACCCGCCGACGGTGAACACCTTCGACAGATTTCCGCGCAGGCCACCGGTCAGGACGACGCAGGCGATGACGACCAGGATGGTGAAGACGATGTTGTCCTCGATCCACTTCCTGAGCCCGCCGGTACTGACTTGCGTTACTTGGGCGACGATCGAAATGTCTGGGACGGGGTGAGCCGCGTTCGCGAGGGCGACGACGGTGGAAGCGATAACGGACATGCTGCCTCTCCAAAAGGGTGCGTAACCGAAATAAGCGAACGTGGTTGCGCGGGAACGTAGAAGAGATACACCGCCAGAATCAACGTGACCTGTGGATAACTTTTCGATCCGAGGTGACTTTGTTGCGGTGTCGTGCATGACGGTTGCAGAGGACAACGCGAGGACGAGCCCGAATGCCGGAAACCGTCTGGGCTGCTGGGCGTGTGCCGTCCAACCTTGCGTGCCGCTCGGGCGAGTGCTCGTGGCGCAGGCCCATCGTGCGATCTGAAAGCGACACGAACGCCTCGGATCGCACTGTCATGCAGCTGTGAATCGACTGGGCCCGGCGAGCCCGAACCGCTCCACGCCCGCGCGCATCGTTACTGCCGGTCGATTGGGAGGTGGTCGTGACGCCGCCAGAGAGGCGCAGCGGTACTGCGTGAGCAGGCCGCGACAGACGGTCGCGGATTCACCCGAGCCGAGAGCGCTCGCATTCGTCTCGCCGCCCGCGGGGGATTGACGCGATGTCGAGGAGGGCGGATTTCCGCGGTGCGGTGGGAGCGTTCGAGGGGCGGGTGAAACACCGTCCCCCTTCGGGGGTCACTCCCCGGCCCTTCGGGCCTAGGGGAGTGTACCTGGGAAAAAGGTTTCGCGCCAACCGATTTCAGATACGGCTGTTCACGCGCTATAGAGACCGCTTTGCGAAACGCTCCACGCAGCGGGTCAGTGACCCGCTCGGCTGCGGTGCGCGACCGCACTCGAGGGGCGGGTGAAACGGCGAGTGAAGGACGCCGAGTCATCCCGTGCCGGGACCGCTCGGTCGTGGGCTCGCCCGGTCGATTCGCCGCGCTTCCCTCTGCGACCGCCAGGCTGCTGTGAGGGGCGGTGACGCACCGATTCACGCAGCCGACTGACCGTCACTCTTGTAGTCGCAATAGGCTGGTGCCTCCGCGGGCGGCGGAGGCACCACGAGCCCCCCGTGCATGCGCTCGCAAATGCGTGGTGGGAAGTCGCCCGAACGCGGAGATGCCGCGCAGCCACAAGCGATCCGGAAGATATGGGCAAGCGTGCTTGCATCATCCGACCGACACGAGCGTGTGCGCAGCGGCGCAGTGTCCCACACCAGGCGTGAACTGCACTTGGGCGAAGTTATCCACAGATCACGTTGAGAGAGATCACCCGCATCTGCCAGTGTGCGCATCCATCACATCCGACCGTTGTCGGAGGCGGCACAAATCAACCGGAAAGGGGAGGAGCGATGGCGCAGCGAGATCCGCTGAAAGACTTCCTCGTCGAACTGTTCGGGCCCGCACCCGGCACCCGCAACGGTCGCACCGGTCAGCCGACACCCGAACCCGCCGTCGGCACGTACCGAACCTTCGCCCCGGTCGCCGTCGCCGCCGCGGCCCTCGCGTTCTACGCACCCCAACTCGCCGACACCGCGATCACGGACTCGGTCGACCAAGCCGGTCAGTTCATCACGACGGTCCACGGGTACCGCTGGCCGCTCGGCGCCCTCGCCGCCGGGTGGAGTGTGCTCGACATCGTCCGGTGGCGCGGCCACCGACAACGCCTCGCGCTCGAAGCACAGCTAGGGCAGACGACCCGGCACCTACCGGTCAAGGTGACCGTCGCGTTCCCACCCGGAATCGGTGCACTGCGCAGCGCCAAGATCCGACTTCCTAGGGGGGCGATCATCCGCCCCAAGGAGATGGACGAATTCACCACCGCGGTCCGCGGAGCAGCTGCCCGCACCGGCACACACACCTACACCGTCCGCCATCACGCGCACCGCGACCTGATCCTGATCACCCGCACACCGATCGAACCCGACACCCGCTCACCGCGCCACAAGGCCCTACAAACCGCGTTGTCCGCCGGCACCATCTTCAAAGAGCCCAACGTCACGGTCCACTCCTGCGACGAGGACGGAATCGAGACCGGCTACAAGATCACCTTCACCCCCTCGCTGAACAGCGGCGCCCGCGGCTTCCAGGCCAAGGTCGACGAAGCACTCGCCGCGCTCGCCGGCGACCACGAATCCGGCCGCACCTGGGCCACCGCATGGACCCCCGCCGAGGGCTACCTGATGATGTACCTGCGCGCACCGCTACCCACCCGCGTCGACCACCCCCTCGCCCTGGTCGACGAGAACCTCCGCCACCTGCCCTACGCCACCGGCGCCGCGAACCTGAGCCTGTACTGGGATGTCTCGACCAAATCGAACAAACCACACTGCCTGATCGTCGGCCCCACCGGCGGCGGTAAAACCTCCGTGATCCGCACCCTGCTCACTGAGGCCTCCCGCCGCGGAATCCCCTTCCTCGGCGTCGATCCGAAGATGATCGAACTCGACGGCCTCGAGGGCTACCCCGGATGCGCGGCCATCGTCTACGACGCCGTCCGCTCCGCGATGCTCGTACGCGCCCTGCACGCGGAAATGATGGCCCGCAACCACTACGTGCACGTGAAGAAGATCGAACCCTCGCAACTGCCGCTGCTGATCGCCGTCCTCGACGAATTCTTCATCCTCTCCGGCAAATGGCAGCGCGCGCGCCGTGTCACAACACCGGCGGAGATGCGCCTGGCCAAGGACGAGGACGAGGAGATCCGCGCGCAGGTCAAACAGCTCGACCCGCTGGGGGCGTGGGCCGACCTCGCGGTCCTGGCCCGCTCGGCCGGCATCCGCCTGCTGCTCGGGGTGCAACGCCCGGACGCCTCCTTGTTCGGGTCGAGCTCGGGCAATGCCCGCGACAACTTCGGCACCCGGATCTCACTCGGCAACCTGTCGCAGGACGGCGCGCTGATGATGTGGGGCGACGCCCACGTCGGCCGCGAAGTGGACACCTCCATTCCCGGCCGCGGGGTGGTCACCGCCCTCGACGGTTCCCCGGTGGATGCGCAGATGTGGTGGACCCCGAATGTTGATCCGCACCCCAACAAATGGAACCAACTCTCCGACGAGGAGAAGGCGATCGTGCACGGCCTGGCTCCGATCGAGTCGCCCACGTTCGAATTCTTCTCCACGGAGCTGCGGAAATTCGTCGAAGCCGAGCGGGCACTGGCCAAGCGCGCGCGGGAGTTCGGCGACGCACCGGAACCGTCCGTCCTCACCGACTTCTCCACCGACCACGACACGGTCGACGACGAGGTCGCCGACGCTATCCCGGCCTCGGCGGTCACCGAGGGAATGGTCATCTTGCTCGATGACGACAACGGCCACCCGGTGCCCGTCACCGTCGACACGGTCGCGGTCGTGCGGGACAAGGACACCGGCGACGTCCTCGAAACCGTTATGTCGATCAACGCCGGCGAGCGGGTGAAAACCACCGTCCACTTCGACGCCACCGAGGTCGTGATGCTCCCCGAACCCGACACCGTCCTCACCGCATGAGACGGACGCCCCGACAACACAGGGACGGAGCGCACGCACACCACCCTCACCGCCCCTGATCCCACCGCCGCACCAACCCATCGAGAGGACCCCGACCCATGAGCCGCCGTATCTCCCAGTCGATCACCCCCACCACCGACGACGTCACCGTGCTGCGTGAACCGTTCGCGGCCAAGGGCGCCAACGACCCCGTCATCGCGGAACTGCGCCGGGTCCTCAAGGCGGCCGTCCCGACATGGCTGGCGAAGCTGACCGAGGAGCAGGAACTCACGTCGGGACGCCTCGAGGAAATCAAGGCCGCCGTGGCGATGCGACGCCAGATCATCGAGGCCCTCCCCGACGGCAAGGCGCGCTCCGACGCCCTCGACGCCCTCACCAAGGCCGAGAAGACCGTGGCCGACATGGACACGGAACTCGCGTCTGTCGGCGCCTTCGGCGGGTGAACCGCATGCACGAGTTCACCGTCGAGATCGTCTCCGACAGAGTTGCGCGTGTCGCCGGCACCGGCGACGAGCTGGTCGCCCCGGTTGGGAAGTCGATCCAGGACAGCATTTACGAATACAGCCAGAAGGTTGCCGTCGACGCCGGGGCGCCCGTCGAGGTCGCCGTCCACCGGTCCGGACGCTGCACCCAGGTCACCGTGGCACCCGACGGAACCGCGTCCCGGTCAGCCCCAACCGGCCCCATCCCGACGAGCGCCGACCGGGGTGAGGAACCAGCAAACGCCGACATGATCGCGGAGGAACCGGTCAGCCTCACGTCGGACGCACTCGGCGACACCGCTCACCCGGCACCCGATGACGCCGGGCAGGGGAGTGCTCCCCACCCCGCACACGATGCTCGCCGCCAACCGGTATCTGTCCTGGCGGCACCCGGAATCATCCCGGGAGCAACGGAACCGGCACGCACCGGGATACCGGGGCGACTCAACGCCGTCCTGGGCCTGAGCCTGTCCCCGAAACCCTCCTCGACCGAGATGCGACTGCGCGTCGCGGCCGCGACGATTGCCGGCCCAATCCCCGACTTCTCCACTATCACGGTGGCCAACACCAAAGGCGGGGTCGGCAAAACCCCGATCGCAGTCGGTCTTGCGCAGACACTGGCCACGCACCGCGGCGGCGCCACCGTGGTCTGCGCCGACCTGGCCGAGAGCGGCGGCAGTCTCGCCGACCGGGTCAGCGTCCCACCCCCCGACGAGCAGAACATCTTCGGGCTCCTCGCGGCCGACCAGGCCGCCACCGGGCACCTGCGGCCCTCGGCCCTCGGCCGGCATCTGACCCGGCAACCCTCCGGTGAGGACATCGTCGCCGGCCACCACGACCTCACTGCAACACAACACGTGGGTCTAAGTGGGGACGACGCTGCGGCACTGGCCTCGATCCTCGCCCACCACCGCGAGATCCTGGTCGCCGACACCGGGAACAACCCCCTCGCTGGCAGCTGGCAGTGGGCCGTCTCGGAGGCCGACGCCCTCGTCGTGCCCGTGCCTCTGCGCCGCGATGCCGCCACCACAGCGCACCGCATGCTCCTCGACCTCGCCACCACACATCCCGGCCGACTGGACCGGACCGTGGTCATCATCACCGATGGCCCCGGGGACACCCCGATGGTCGAATCCGACACCGTTGATGCATTCATTGCACTGGGAGTGCAGGTACTCCGCATGCCCTACGAGCCGCTGTTCGCCGGAGGGGAACGCATCGTCCCCCACCACCTGCGCCGCACCACCGCCGGCTCCCTGACCGTGATCACCGCGACCGTCGTCGACCTGATCACCAAAACCGGCTGACCTGAGCCGATCCTCCTCCGACAGCCACAACCGTTCGCCCACCGAGCTTGCACACACCCACCGACGAAAGGGAAGCACCATGACCGCCCCGAACCCCCACACCAGGAACCGAGCACACCACACCGGGCGCCACCGCCAGGCCGTGCGCCAGAGCACCACCGCCGCCCTCGTGGCCGCGTGCATCGCGGCAGGGATCTCCCTCGCCCCCAACGCGGCAGCGGCACCGGGACAGGCCGGCATCAACGACAACACCGGGCAAGCCGGCATCACCGGCGACGGCGGACAGGCCGGCGTCACCACACCCACCCCGGCGCCGTCCCAGACCCCACAGCAGAGCTCCGAAGACGCTGGCACAACCGCGGACTGGGACACCTACATCCCGATCCCCACCGAGTACCAGAACGTGCCCACCCGCCAAGCACCCACATACACCGAGCCCACCTACTACAACGACACCCCGTTACCAGTAGGGGAGCAGCACGTACCCGAGGCCGATCAGGAACCCGAGATTGTCCCGGGACACGGCGGTCCGGTCGCACCGATCCAAGCCCCAGAAGACACCTACCGCTTCGGCTATCTCACCGGACCCCGCCCAGACTGGCTGCCCAAGACCGAGGCCGACAAACTCAACAACACCAGCGCCATCCTCGAAGCTCAGGGCGCGACATTCTTCAACTCCCTCGGCGTCCCCACCACCCGCTCGGACCGCATGGCCGCCGCCGCCACAGCAGGTGCCGTCACCGCCGGTGTGGCCGGTGCGACCGCAGCTGGGGTCACCGCCGGTGCCGTGGGAGCCGCCGGCGGCGCACTGATCGGCCTCGCCGCCGGGACCGCCATCGGCGGGCCCGTCCTCGCCGGTCCGGGCGCCGGTACCGGCGCGATCATCGGCGGCCTCGCACTCGGCGCGCCCGCGGCCGTCACCGTCGGGGCGCTGTCCGCGGCTGGAGGTGCACTCGCGGGCGCCGCCTACGGGGCGGGCGAGAACCTCGGCGAGGCACCCGAACCCGCACCGGTACCGGCTCCCGAACCCGACCCGGCTGTCGATCTGCAGCCCGCCGCCCAGTTCGTCGAACACGTCACCCCCGCGGCAGCACAGGCCGTCGACACCGCCGCCACGACAACCACCGGTTCCGCTGCGATCGAGTGGGCCGACAACACCGCACCCGCCGTCACCGAGGCCATCGGCCAACCGGTGATCGATCAGGCCGTCGACGCCGGAACACAGACAGCAGCATGGGTGGCCGAACAGCCTGGCGGAAACCAACTGCTCCAGGCCGGCGCAGACCTACGCACCGCGATGCCCGCAGAGGTCGGCGCGCTCCTGTCGACCGTCGAAACCGCGGCGCACTGACCACGGAAAGGGGTTGCAGGTGAGGAAATACAGGCCGAACAGCGGAGCGCGGAAACCGACCCGGCATCCGGCAGTGATCGACACCCTCGGACCAGCACCCACTGCCACCACCCCGTCGGGCCGACGCGACACCACCTCGTCGTCCGGCGGGCCCGCCGCCACGAGCACACCGGCCCGACCACTCCCACCGCCGAAATCAGAGAAGCCTGGGCAGCGGCGAGTCGGCACCAAGACCGCCATCGGCGCCGTGATGGTTCTCGCTGCGGCAGGCACCGTCGGCTGGACCGCACTGCGGGTCGGCGAGCCCGAAAACACCACTCCAGGCGCCCCAGAGACACCCCAACAACCCGAAACGGTCACAACTACCCCCGCGGCGAACTCCGATCCCGCAGAAAGCCTCTCAGCCGCACCCCGCGGTGACGAGAACCAGTGCCAGAGCGACCGCGGCGACCAGAAGACCGGAACTGGGGTGATCGCCGCATTCGAACACGCCTACTACGTGCTCCGATCCGGCCAAGCCGTACGCGCCCTCGCCGCACCAAGCTCACCGCTCCCGACGGCCGACACGATCCAAGCAGGCATCGACACCGTCCCACTCGGCACCAACTACTGCCTCCGCACCATCGAAACCAACGACAACCACTACACGCTCGTCCTCACCGAGATGCGACCCGGCGAACCCGCCACGCAATTCACCCAGACGATCACCACCACCCACGTCGCCGGGCGCTGGTTGATCGACGTGATCGCGTGAACACGGACACCCGGCATTGCATACCCACCGGAGGCGCCACCTCGCCGCAGCCGCAACTGCAGCCACAACCGCAGCCGCCCCGGCCCACTGCGCACTTCGCCGACCGTCGTTGCAACGAGTCCATCCCCGTGCGCCTCGAGTTGCGCCGACGTGCAGCTCGAGGCGCAATACGACGCAACGCGGGCAACCGCCACCGTGTCCTCTGCACAGAATTGCGCCCGACGGCACACCACGCAAGCAGCAACGCTTATCCGTTTGCGCACGCCGCGCTCGAGCCCGCCGACGTGCACTCGTCCCGAGCAAACGGGAGAACGCGTTGCGCAACCACCACAGCACGACCCGAACCCCACGAAAGGCCTACCCCCGATCAATTGCACGCTTCGGTTCGGCCGGGCAAGAAAGCAGGATGTGCCCGCAACCGGATTGCGCACGCCCCAAGACACACATTGCGCACTCACCGCCGGCCGCAACAGGTACGCAACGGCGTTCGACCCGACCGCGCCCGCACACCAGGCGCAACGCCGCGACTACCAACGCTTCGTTTCCGCAACCCGCGAACGCCACCTCGCCGCAACCTGCAACATCCTCAACCCACATACGCGCAATGAACCCTCGGCCAGTGAGCGCGAGCGCAAGCTTTCGCGTTTCGTCCGCAACGCCACGGCAACGCAACGGCATGCGCCACGGTGTCCGTGCCCGCTCGCGAAATCCGCAATCTGACAGCGACCGGCGCGGCACTGCCGCGCGCCACGACCAACCCGGAACCGGAAAGGACCATCCGAACATGACAGACCTCAACCTCCGCGCCGCACGAATTCAGCTCCACGCCCTGATCGCCGCATTGCTCATTGCGATCATCATTGCGGTGGGCATCACCATCGGTGCGTTCGTTCTATCCTTCGCGGTGCAACGAGACCTTGCGCAACAGGCGGGCATTCCGCACTGGCTCGCTTGGATTTTCCCGGCCATCGTGGATGGTGCAATTCTCGGTGCCACGATTGCGGTCGTTGCGCTGAGCAAGATCAGCGGCGGTGCGGCCGGGAAGAAATTCTTCCTGTCCCTCGCCGTCGTCGTCGTGCTCATCAGCGTGTTCGGCAACGCCTATCACGCACATCAGGCTGGTCTCCGAGCTGCCCGCGCTGTCACAGCCGGTATCGACCTCGGCTACACACCACTGTCGCCGACCGGTGCCTCACTCATTGCGATCATCCCGCCCTTGCTCGTCCTCGCCTTCACACATGGCGTCGGCGTCCTCATCAAGGCAATCGGGTCCGCGTACGCCGAGTTCAATGTGCTCGCACAGTCGCTTGCCTTCGGCGGCGGCGATGCAATGCTGGTCAACAACTCCGACTGGGTCGTTGCCGGGGATGATCGCGTGGAGGCGAGCGTTGCAGCAGTTGGCAACGTCGGCGACGTTGACGCAAGCGCGGTTGCCGCGGACTGCGAGGTTGCGAAACATGCTGCTGCCACCGCAATGACCGAGGCACACGGTGAACCCGGGATGCGGGCGGCAGAGCCGACTACCGCGCAACTGTTGGCGTTCATCGAGGAGAGCAGTCTCGATCCGCTGGTGAAGAAGACGGCTCGAATCAAGATCACCGAACCGGCCACGACCTGGGGTCAGCTCGCCGATGCCACCGAGGCAAAAGCCCCGAGCACCGCGCTTCGCCGGTACAACAAGGCCGTCGCAGCCGCGGTCAATGCAGGATTCGCGATCCCACCGCTCCCTGCCTTCGACCGGCATGACGACCTCACTAACACCCCGGTGTCCCGGGAACGCAACGGGTCCCTGATCAGCTTGCGCAACCGGATGGTCAGTGCGCACTGCTAATCCCCCCACGGCGTGAGATGCGGCGCTCCACGGGCACGCCCGCACAGGACGAGGTCGGCCGCAGCCCACCGATTTGCATGCGGCTGCCGCAACGCCACCGGTGCCTCCGAAAGCCGTTGCGCAACGTCCACCGAGAATGATGTGGACATTAGCGCCCGACGCAATCGAGGCATTTGCAGCGGCCGCGACGAAGCCGGATAACTCGATACCGGCGCAACATCGTTTTTCGCAGGGATCGAGGCCCGCACTCATGGACTTGCATGAACCGGACGCCACATTGACCGGGGTGCGAACCCGGCACAGCGGTGACCATCTCGACGGAGGCCCATAGACCGTGGAGTTATCCACAGGTCACGTTGATCTCACCGTACTAACCGACCACTGTGGGCACTCACCTCGACGCGAGCGCAACCGGCTGGGGCCACTGTTGTGCTCACCGAACGGTGATCCACCCCAGTCCGCCCGGTAGATGAGGTGCCAATGCCCGCCACACGTCCGACCGCCCAACGCACATTCGCAGCACTGGTCACCGCGACGGTCGCCACCGGAGCCGCAGCGGTGACCGTCCCGGCGGTGGCGCACGCGGACCCGGCCAGATGCGCATCGACATTCAACCTCTTCATCCCCGGAACCTGGGAAACCAACGAGCATGCCGACCCCTCCGTTGCGGTCGGCATCCTCAAACCGATCGCCGACACCATCACAGCTACCCACGGTGACCGCGCGGAGGTCTACACCCTGCCGTATATGGCCCGCGCGTTCGACAACGGAAAGACCTACGCCGACAGCAAGTCCGACGCACGCACCAACGCAACCAATGTGCTGACCGACATGGCAAGCAAGTGCACGCGAACGAAGTTCACGATCACCGGATACTCTCAGGGCGCTGACGCGGCCGGCGATCTCGCCTCCGACATCGGTAACGGCAAGGGCCCCATCCAACCCGATCGAGTACTCGCGGTCGGCCTGCTGGCGGACCCCGGCTCGGGCACCCAGGGTGAAGCCGTCGTCGGCCCCCGCGCCGCAGGCACCGGCATCGCCGACCCCCGCCCGCAGGGAATGGGCCAGCTCTCCGGCCGGGTCGCCTCCATCTGCTACACCGGCAAGGACCTGTACTGCTCCATCCAGAAAGGGACAAGCCCGCTCCTCGGGTCGCTCGGCTCCATCCTCAGCAAGACGCCCAGCACCGACCTCGGGGCGCCCGCCCCCGACGGAAGCACTGGCATCGCTCAGGCATTGACCGCGGACTTCTCCCAAGCCGATCTGCCAGCACTCGGCCGCAACGCCACCACATTGGCGCAACAAAGCAACGCAGACACGATCGACGTCGGACAGCTGGCGAACTCCGCGACGTCCCTGATGCATACCCTCAGCCCGATCGCGGATCTGATCGCGACCGGCGCAGCGAATTCCGCTGCCACCGCCCACCTGACCACCGCAGCACCGGGAACCGCTGAACACGCCGCCGGACAGCTCCTAACCGCCGCGTCCCAGGCCGACCTGTCGAATGCGGTGACCACCGCGAGCAAACTCGCCGACACCGCTTCGGCGTTGGTCCAGTCCGGCGCAGCCACCGTGCCAGCCACCTCGCCGGAGGCGACCGCACTGACCAACGCAGCAGGAACACTGAGCGCACAGGTCGCGCCGCTGACCGCCACACCCGCCGACGCTCTCACGACCGCATCGAGCGTGCTGGCGGTCCTCAAGCCGAGCGTCGTCGTCGGCCAAGTACTCAACGTGGTGACCGGCGTAACCGCACTCGACTTCCCCGGAATCCTGCACAACCTGACGGTCCTCCCGCAGACGGTTGCCGCGCTCGACGCACACGGGGCGCACCAGATCGCGGGGGAGTTGAACAACCAGTTCGCGCCGTTGGTCACACTCGCCGCGGGCGTCGACCTTCGGTGGGTCTCACAAATCCTCTCGGTCATCCCGGACCCCTCCGGGTTCAACCAGATCGCAGCCCTGGTGACCTCGATCCTGGCCAATGTCGATGTCATCCGGCTCGCCAACCTGATCGGCCAGATCCAGGAAATCGCCTGGGCCGCCGTGGAGAAACTCCTCCCACCACCAGGGCAGGCGCCCGACCCGCTCGGCGCCGGAGCCGCCATGACCGGACTGCTGCCCGTCGGCCTCGACATCACCTCGGTCGCGGTGAATATGCTCACCGGCAAGGCCACCAAAACAAACCCGGCCCTCCTCGGCAAACAAGCCCACACTGCTCCGACCCCGATCAACGCCCAAGCGCAGAATCTCGACCTGAATGGACTGACCGGATCGCTGACCACCATCGCCCACTCCCAAGGTGCCGGCGACCTCGCCACCCTGGTCTCCGAAGGGTTGAACGCCGCATCATTCTTCACCTCCAGCGCCCACACCGACTACAACCACCTCGTCGTCGACAACGCCGGCCGCACCGCCATCCAATGGCTCACCGACTGGCTCAACCTCCAGATCGACCGGGGCGCGTAGCCGCCTTCTACGAATGGTCCTGCACGTGAAAAGAGGCGAAACACCATGGCCCTAACTCGATCACACAATCCCGCTGCCCGGTGGATCTGGTGCAGGCGCTGCAAACTCCGAAGCTACCTTGCCCGATCCGACGCCAAGAGCGTCCGCAGACGCCACCACGGATCGAAAGGTCTCTCGGTGTTCCCCTGCCCCCACAATCCCGGCCAGTACCACGTCGGACACCGCCCCACCGCCCTCACCCACGGAGCCATCGACCGCCGCAGACTACGTAATCAAGCACTCAAAGACCCCGGGCCAGTCACCGACCGGGACCCACCTCCAACGCGTTAGCGCAGCGACGGCATCCACCCACCGAAGACTTCGACACATGCGCATCGAAGAAGGAGATCCTATGCGGGCACCGAGGAGGAAGACTCACCGATCAGTCGACCCTGCCGTGCTCCGAACGACGCGGTCGATCCTACGCAACGTTTGGCGATACTAAACCCAACAAGGAACAAAAAAATGACCTCCTGCCACATTCATGCCGGCCATGCGGATTCGCCGGTCATCTTGCACGTCCCGCATGCCTCCCGCTCCATCCCCGAGACGCTCCGTGCCGGAATGCTCCTGACCGACGACGAGTTGCAGCTAGAGCTGGACGAATCGACTGACACCGCAACAGATCACATCGCCATCCGTGCTGCGGAACTTCTCGCATCCGGGCGCCCGCGACCCTGGCTGGCCACCAACGAATTCTCCCGCCTCGTCATCGACCCCGAAAGATTTCCCGGTGACGACGAGCCCATGAACGCCGTCGGCAGGGGAGCGGTATACACCCGCACCTGCAACCGCGCACCGCTGCGGCCCGAACCCGCCACGGACGCACAACGCCTCATGGACACCTACTACCGGCCCTACGCCGCCACGCTAACCGACCTGGTCGACGACCGGATCGCCAACACCGGCGCAGCCGTCATCATCGACGTCCACTCCTACCCGCAACACCCCTCCCGATTCGAGAACCCCAACAAGTCCCGCCCAGCGCTTTGCCTCGGCACCGACGACTTCCACACTTCGAATGAACTCCGCGAACAGGCACTCGACGCGTTCGCCCCGCTCGGCGACATCGCCACCAACACCCCCTACGGCGGCTGCTACGTCCCCCTCAACCGCTACCAGCACGACCCGCGGGTGAGCGCCGTGATGATCGAACTCCGCCGCGACCAGTACCTCACAACGCCGAGCGTCGCGAACCCGGCCAAGGTGGACTCACTCGCCAGCATGCTTGCAACCCTCGTCGCCCACTGCACTCCGAAAGTGGCCGCCGACTGATGTGCCAGCCAAAACCCGGACCACGCTGCTCCCCACACCTGCGCATCCGACTCACCCGCGCCCGAACCAAATTGAACGATGCACTCCACGCACTAGCTGAAGATCCCGACAACAACACCCTCAAACAACGCGTGCGACGAGCCGAAGCCGCCGTCGCAGAACATACCGCGCTATACGACTCCACCCCCACCGGTCAGAACGAACTTCGCGAAGCAATCGCACACGAAAACAACGACACTTCTCGCAACCTGCTCAACCAACGACTGGCCGCCGCTGAAGCGTTGCGCGCACAACAGATACACGCGATGCACAATAGTCAGCAGGACCCAACCACAAAGGACAATCACCATGAGCAACGAACCAACACTGACCCAGGAACAACGGGAAGCGTTCTGGCGTCTACACGGGTGGCGCCCGAACCTGCCGGACAGCAAGCGCCGGGAGATCGAGCAGTACTGGACCGACCCGGAGATCGTGGAGGCCGAAGCCCTCGGATTCTGATCTCCGGTCGCGAGATCACTCCCATCGCCGAACACACTCTCTCATCGCACATACGTGAGCGACTAGTCGCAAAAGGTGTCAGCACACCCACGCTGTACGAACTCGACCGACACGACGCAGATCTGTATCGAGAGCAGATGCTCGCACTCCGAAACAACAATCCCTACGCGGCCTCTGTCTACGTCTACGACACTCACGAGTACCGCGGAATGCGGATGCTCGTCACCGAGTTTACCGACCGCAGACGCCGGAATATGCCTTTGACCTGTGCTGATGCGTAGCTTACATGTTTGCGATGATGTCTTGGTGTTGGTCGACGCCGGCGTGTCGGACCAGGTTTGCCGAGTCGAGCTCGGGTTGGTCGAATGCCGATTTCGCCCCCGCGAACATGGACCTGGGTTAGGGGAGTTCGGTGGTGGGGGGCGGGTGAGCGGAACAGACGGTGTTGGGGTGGTGATCATTGGCGGGTCCGTGTGTCGGCCAGTTGCGCCTCGAGGTAGGCGATTCGCTGGTCCTGGAACCGCAGGTTGGAACGTGCGGCTGTCAATCGTTCGTCGAGGGCGCGGCTGTCGCCGGTGAGTTGGCGGACGCGTTGTTTGAGCGTGGTGTTCTCGGTGGTGACGCGCTGGATGGATTCCTCGGTCCATTCGGCTTCCAGGTCGCGGATGCGGCCGAGGAGTTCGCCGATGTGGGTGCGCTGAGCGAGGATTTCGGCGTTGGCGGTCTTGAGCCCGTGCTCGGCGTTGAGGGCTCGCTCGCGCCAGGTCGCCTCCTGCCGGGTGTCGAGGTCGGCGCGATGTTGGTGATCTTGTTCGCCTGCTGCGGCTTTCGCTGCATCGATCGCGGATCTGGCTGCGGGGTTGGTGTAGAGGAACGTCCGAGAGACCCGCGCGTGGCGGGCGACAGCGGCCGTGCTGACGGGGGTTCGTTCGCGGTGGAGCCGGGCGATGGCGTCGTGGACTCGGTCCAAGGCGGCTTGGGTGTCGCGGCGGCGGGAGGCCAGCGCCGCGGCGGTGCGTGGCTGAGTCGGGGTTCGGGTGCTCATGCGCCGATTTCTCCTTCGCTTTGGTCGTTCTCGGCGTGCGCGGCATCGGTGAGGTCGGCGGCGCGGAAGGCGACCGACCAGACGCGGTGGAAGTAGTCCTGGGGCTTGCGCAGGTCCAAGGCGAGTGCCTGGTCGAGCAGGCCGAGCCCGGCCAGTGCTTTCTCGAGTCCGTCGATGGCGCGGGCGGTGGGTTCGAAGTGCTGGTGCAGGTAGTCGGCGGTGGCGTCGTCGGGTGCGTTTTCGGCCAGTTGCCGCCATTGCTCGCGTTTGCGCCGCCAATACAGCAGGTCCGCCCCTGACAGGACGAACTTGTCGCAGCTGTGGCAGTTCAGATTCCAGGGGCAAGTGCCGCCGTCGACGACGGGCTGGAAGGTGCAGAACCCGCCCTCGGCGGGGGTGCTGCGCCGCGACAGGTCGATCGCCAACACCTGGGCCTGCTGACGGGTCATGGGTGTGGCGTCTCCGGCGAGGAATTCGCCGGGGCTGACCGCACCGGGCCCGGCGACCCAGACGTGCGCCAGCACCTCCTCGAGATCCGAATGTGACAGGTGCACATAGTGTTCGGCCATCCGATCGCTGACCTGGCCGAGGTAGGCGCGGATGTGGGTCAGGCTCGCGCCGGCGCGCAGCAGGTTGGTGGCCAGGGTGTGGCGAGCTTGGTGAGGCACCCATCGGCCGAGTTCGAGGGAATCGACCCAGGCGCTGAAGTTGCTGTGGAACCATTGGTAGGTCAACGAAATGGTGCCGTCGGGGTTGCGTGTGGCCGTCGGGAACAACGCCAGCCCGGCGCGTTCGGCGTCGGTGGGTCGGCGTCCGTGATGGGCGGTGAACCGGTCGAGGGTCTTGCGTTGTCGTTCGGCGAGGATGTCGTGCAGGCTCTCGGGGATGCGGATCGCGGCATCGTAGTTGCCGACCTTGGTCTGGTCGTGCCAGAACATCGGCAGTCCGCCGTAGCGGCCCAGGCAATCCCACCGGACCTGCAGCACTTCTCCGATGCGGCGACCGGTGGTGACGGTCGTTTCCCAGATGTCACGCAACCCTTTGTCCAGCGGATCGTGGACCGCGGCGAGACGCTGCAGGTTCTGCTCGTCGGCGAGGGCGCGGGCGACTTCGTCGGGAAACGGTCGTCGTGCGGTGCGGCCGGTGGCGGCCCCGGCCGTGGGAACGACGACGATGAACTCCCGCGCAAGACCGATCCGGTCGGCGGCACCGTTGTCCAGCACGGTCCGCAGCAGCTTGCGCAGGGAGTTGAACACCACCGACCGGGTGGTGGTGGTGACGGTGCTCGCCGTCCGGCCGGTGCGTTTCATCGCCAGCGATGGCAACCCGTCGCGTTCTCGTCGGCGCTGGTCGGCGACGAACCGCCGCATGTGCTCGCCGTCGAGTAGTCGTGGGTCGTGCCCGCTTTCGGGGGCGTCGAGTTCGAGGAAGGCGCCCAGTTCCAGTGCTGCCCGTCGCATTCCGTCGATAACAGTGCCGGACCGCGGGCAGCGGGGCGATTGCAGCAGGTCCGCGAAGTAGTCCCAGACCAGGTCCCGCAGCCAGCGCTGCGCGATGCCGGTCAGGTCGACATGGCTGGCCCGCCCATCGAACCGGACGCCGAAGTAGTCGGTCTCGAGGTACCCGGCCTCCTTGGCCTGGGCGGGGGTGAAGTAGATCAGCCGCAATTCGTGCAGGATCTGCTTGACGATCGCGCCGGTGAAGGCCTCTGCGCTGCCGGTGCCGAGTTCGAGATCGAGATCGATCAGAGAGTCCACGTCCCGGCCGCGGCAGGTGACCGCCAGTGAGCGGAGACAGCGGAGGTCCCAACGGGTCGGACGGGCGCGCTGGGTATGGATGAACAGACCCCATTTGATCTCCGCGCGCACCAGGGGCCGCAGCCCATGCAGATTTACCTTCCCCGGCCACGGTGTCGCGGCTGCCGCGGCGCACCAGCGACGAAAGGTCGCCTCGTCGGTGAAATCGATCGGGACCGGCTGACCGAACTGTTCGTAGCGGTGCCACGACCACGGCGGTAACACGGCTCCGCCGGGTCGGCCGTCACGTTGATACTTCTTGCCGTGCCACGGGCACAGCCCCAGCGGCGAGTCGGCGAGGTCGACGCAGACCGCCACCAGGCAGGTGCCGTGACCGGGTAACGGCGGCTGTGCGGTGAGCCATGCGGTGAAATCGGCGCCGGGCCCGGTGGTCTTCTGGTGGTGGCCCCACCGGAAGATGTGGCGTCGACACAGCCGTAACTCGGAGTGCGCTGCCGGTCGCTGGGGGCAAATCCGGCAAACCAGCTCCTCGGCCCGCACGTGCCGCTGGAGCGGCTCGGCCGCGACAAGGAATGCGGCCTTGCCGACGCCGCGCTCGCGATCACGTGCCCACCCGCGCAGGTGCTCGGAGCACAGATCCGAGCCGCCGGTGCGAGGCCGCTCGCACCGGTCGACCACGCACTCCCACCGGTAGATCGGATGCTGTGGCGGGATCTCGATCAGGTCCGGCCTAAATGTCGGATCGAATGAAGGGCCGTCGATCAGTGCGGTGAGAATCTCGAGCCGGTCGCGTCCGACCCGGCCGGGCCGATCCGGAGACAGGTGCGTCAAGCCGGCACGGGTATTACCGGCACCTTTGGCGCTCATTGCCGCTGCCCCCACACCTGCCGCAACGCCGCGTCGAAGGCCCGGTCGTGAACATCGACGTGCCCGTAGACCTCGTCGACCATCGCCGCTGACGCCCAACCACCCGCATCGCGGGCGATCAACAGGTTACCGTCCGATGCGTCGAGCACCGCACTGGTGAAGGAGTGCCTGAATTGGTGCGGCCGCACCTTCCCCAGTCCCGCGCGGTCTCCGGCCCGCGCCAACATTCGGCGGGCGCCCACCGGCGCCCACGGCAACCCCGCCCCGACACCGTGCAGCTGGACCAGCAGCATCCCGTGATCGGCTCGCCCACACCGATATTCGGTACTCATGTAGTCAAAGTAGGTGTGGATCATGGCCGGGCTGACCCGTTTGACCAACCCGCCGGTCACCGCGTCGTCCTCGACCCGCCACGGATGCTTCGTCTTGGCCTCCGCCCGGTTCGGGTTGTCGGGACGATGACAGACATGCAGGTGCGGGGAACGGCACTGGCCACAGGCCGCATCCTCGCGAAGGTGCAGATCGACCAGATGCAGCCCACACAGTTCCCCGATCCGCAGTCCTTCTCCGGGGGT
>NZ_LTCZ01000068.1:0-88518 GCF_001583455.1 Rhodococcus sp. LB1
GGGTCTCCGCGTGCCGCGGCGCCCCGACCTGATGTTTCTTGGATAATGTGTTGGTGGCCAAGGGGTATCGACCGGTGAATCGTGATCAGCAGTTTTTGTTGCCGCCGGACATGCGGGAGTGGGTGCCGCCCACGCATCCGGTGTGGACGGTGATCGAGATCGTCGACACTCATCTCGACACCAGCGCCTTTCATGGCTCTCGCCGCACCGGGGGTGCCGGGCGGGCCGGGTACGACCCGGACATGCTGGTGACCCTGCTGATCTGGGCGTGGTCGCGGGGGATGCGGTCGTCCCGGCAGATCGAGCGGGCCTGCTCGGAGGTGGTGTCCTACCGGGTGATCTGCGCCGGCGACACCCCCGATCACGTGACGATCTCACGGTTCCGCAAGGACAACCACACCGCCTGCGAGGCCCTGTTCACGCAGGTCCTGATCCTGGCCGCCCGGTTGGGTCTGGGTCGGCTCGAGACGATCGCGTTGGACGGGGTGAAGATCGCCTCGAACGCGTCGAAGGACGCCAACCGCACCGAGGACGGGCTGCGCCGGGCGGCCGAGGCCGAGGCCGCGCGGATCGCCGCCGCCGCGGTGGCCGCGCACGCCGCCACCGATGACGCCGAGGACGACCTCTTCGGCGAGGACGATCCGGGCCCGGGACAGGTGCCCGCGGAGTTGGCCGATCCCAGCACCCGCTCGGCACGGATCGCCGAGGCGTTGGCGCAGCTCGACGCGGAGAAGGACGCCGAACGGTGCGAGCGGGACCAGAAGGCGCAGGACTATCTGGCCCGGCTCGACGCGGGCCAGACGGTGATGGGCCGGGTGCCGGTCGGGGCCGAGGTCGCCGCCGCCGAGCGGCGTCTGGCCGAGGCGGTCGCCGCCCAGCAGGCGGTGATCGAGCGGTTCCAGGGTGGCACCGCGGCCGGGGGCGGGGGCACCCGGTTCGCACCGAAGCCGGTCGAGAAGCACCACCTGGTCCGGCGCCGGCGCACCGAACTCGACACCGCCCTCCGCAAACAGGGTGAGCGCACCGCCGCCGCCGGGCAGCGGCGCCGCAACACCACCGATCCCGATTCGCGGTTGCAGCCGCTGCGCGGCGGCGGCTGGGTGCAGGGCTACAACTGTCAGGCCTTCACCAGCGAGGACGGGTTGATCCTGGCCACCGGGGTCGGGACCGGCCCGGCGGACTACGACTACTTCCCCGAGATGGTCGACAAGGCCGGGGCGGCCGCGCACCTGATCGACACCACCCGACGTGGGAAGGAACAGACCGGCACGAGCCCGGAGGAGCTGATCGGGGTGATGCTCTTCGACGCCGGCTACTGCTCCCGCGAGAACCTCACCGCGCCGGGCCCGGACCGGTTGATCGCCACCGGCAAATCCCGTCACCTCGAGGCCGCCGCCACCGCTGATCCGGTCACCGGACCGCCACCGCCGCAAGCGGATCCGATCCAGGCCATGACCCACCGGCTGCGCACCGAGGCCGGTATCGCCACCTACCGCAAACGCTCACCCATCGCCGAAACCGTGTTCGGGCACGCCAAACACAACCTCGGATTCCGCCGCTTCACCAGCCGCGGCCTCGACCGCGCCCGCAGCGAATGGGCGTTCCACGCCGCCGTGCACAACCTCGGCAAGATCCTCACCCACCTGACCGGCGGCACCCCGCTCCCGGCCACCCCCTGACCCGGCGGGGGCCACCCCCCGCCCCGCACCGGCACCCACCTCGGCACGAGACACCCGCACCCGAACCGCCCTCACTCAATTCCGCAACAGCCCCCCCGCGGTTAATAAGTACTCACGGGCGCGGCTGCGCACGACTGTCGCCGCGGAACTCGGCGATGACGTCGTCGCCGCGCCGGACGGTGACGTCGTAGATGCCGTTGCGCCCGAAGCGGGCCCGTTCCACGGCCTCGGCGACGAGGGTGTCGCCGAGGCGGGTGGCGGTCAGGAATCGGATGTCGGCGCGGGCGGCGACGGCGGGCGTGTCGTATCCGTTGCACGCCATCGCGAATGCGGTGTCGGCGAGGGTGAACACGAACCCGCCGTGGGTGATGCCGTGGCCGTTGACCATGGTCTCACCCACGACCATCGACGCGACCGCGTGGCCGGGGCTGAGTTCGAGGATCTCGATGCCGAGCGCCTGGGACGCGTTGTCGGCCTCGAACATCTTCCGCGCGATACGGCATTCCGTGGATGCGTCGACAGTCATGGTTCTCCTACTGGTTGTAGACGGATTCTTCTTCTTGGACGTACATGGTGACGCCGCCGGTGGCGAAGTTGCGGACGTCCTTGCCCGCCTGCTTCATCTCCTCGGACTGCAACCCGGACTTCATGGTGGCGGCGTCGGGGAAGACGAGGCTCGCCACCGCGTAGTACGGCGGCGTGCCGCCGTCGAGGGCACTGCACTTGCCCCAGGTGAAGTCGGTCAGGCCGGGGACCTTGCGGGCCAGCGGCATGTGGGTGTCGCGGTAGTAGGCGTCGAACGCCTCGGGATCATCGGGCTGGCCGTAGCAGACGGCGACCTTGAAGCTCATGCGTTTTCTCCTTTGGCGACGAGGGTGAGAACGTCGTATGTTGCGACGGGATCGCCGTTCTGGTTGACGACGACTGCATCCCAACGGACTTCACCGTAGTCGGCGCTGCTGCGCGGGGTGATGAGCTTCGCGGTGAGCGTGACGGTGAGGCTGTCGTCGGCCTTGACGGGGGTGAGGAACCGGAGGTTGTCGACGCCGAAGTTGGCGAGGACGGGACCGGGATTCGGTTCGACGAACAGGCCGGCGGCGAGGGAGACGACGAGGTATCCGTGGGCGACGATGCCGCCGAACAGCGGGTTGGCGGCCGCGGCCTCGGGGTCGGTGTGGGCGTAGAACGTGTCGCCGGTGAACTCGGCGAAGTGGTCGATGTCGGCGAGGGTGACCTGGCGGGGGCCGCCGACGATGGTGTCGCCGATCCGCAACTGTGCGAGGTTCTTCCGGAACGGGTGGATGCCGTCGTCGTTGCGCTGCGAACCGGTGACCCACTTGTTTCCGACCGCGGTGAGGATGTCGGGGGTGGCCTGGACCGCGGTGCGCTGCATGTGGTGCAGGATGCCGCGGATGCCGCCGAGTTCTTCACCGCCGCCTGCGCGTCCGGGGCCGCCGTGCACGAGGACGGGCAGGGGTGAGCCGTGGCCGGTGGATTCCTTCGCGTCGTCGCGGTTGAGGACGAGGACGCGGCCGTGGAACGGGGCGAGGCCCAGCACGATGTCGCGGGCGAGTGCGGAATCGCGGGTGACGAGGGAGGCGACGAGGCTGCCCTTGCCGCGGGCGGCGAGTTCGATGACCTCGTCGGTGCTGTCGTATCCGATGACGGTGCTGACGGGTCCGAAGGCCTCGATGTCGTGGGGTTCGGTGGCGTCCTTGTCGTCGGAACGCAGCAGGATCGGCGGCAGGAATGCGCCCGTCGCCTTGTCGGCGCCGACGACCTCGAAGTTCTCCGGGTCGCCGACCACGATCTGCGCCGTCTTGGTCAGGCCGCGCAGCGATTTCAGGACCTCGTCGCGCTGTTCGAGGCTGGCGAGCGCACCCATCGTGACGCCTTCGGCGTCGGGGGCGCCGACCACGACGCGCGAGAGCCGGGCCTCGGCCGCGGCGATGACGTCGTCCATCAGTGCGGTCGGCACGAAGGCGCGCCGGATGGCGGTGCACTTCTGGCCGGCCTTCACCGTCATCTCGGTGACGAGCTGCTTGACGTAGAGGTCGAATTCCTCGCTGCCGGGCTCGACGTCGGAGCCGAGGATCGACGCGTTGAGCGAATCGGCCTCGGCGTTGAAGTGGACGCCCTCACCGACGACGTTCGGGTGCGCCCGCAGGGTGGCCGCGGTGTCGGCGGATCCGGTGAACGCCACGGAGTCCTGCCCGCCGAGGTGGTCGAGCAGCCCGCGGGCGCTCCCGGACAGCAGCTGGACCGAACCCTCGGGCAGCAGCCCGGACTCGATGATGCGACGGAACACGAGCTCGGTGAGATAGGCCGATTGGCTCGCGGGCTTCACGATCGACGGGACGCCGGCGATGAACGCGGGGGCGAGCTTCTCGAGGAAGCCCCACACCGGGAAGTTGAACGCGTTGATCTGGACGGCCACGCCGCGGCGCGAGGTGTAGACGTGCTGGCCGAGGAACGTGCCCTTCTTGCCCAGCTGCTCGAACGCGCCGTCGAGGTAGACGGTGTCGTTGGGCAGTTCCCGCCTGGCCTTGCTGGCATAGCTGAGGAGGGTGCCGAACCCGCCGTCGATGTCGACGCCGGAGTCGCGCTTGGTGGCGCCGGTCGAGGTGGAGAGGGCGTAGAACTCGTCCTTGCCGGCCATGAGGGTGAGTGCGAGCGCCTTGAGGGCGGCGGCGCGCTCGTG
Source organism: Rhodococcus sp. LB1 (assembly GCF_001583455.1). Classification (NCBI taxonomy): domain Bacteria; kingdom Bacillati; phylum Actinomycetota; class Actinomycetes; order Mycobacteriales; family Nocardiaceae; genus Rhodococcus; species Rhodococcus sp. LB1. The sequence goes on from NZ_LTCZ01000068.1 coordinate 4,381, forward strand.
GAAGGTCAGCTTCGCGAGTGCCGGTCCGCCCACCTCGCGGGCGTAGGTCACCATCTCGCCCAGGTCGAGTCCGGTCGCGGAGATGCGCGCCACCTCGGAGCCGTCGACCGCGCTCAGCAGCGGCGTTCCCTCGTCCGGCGCGGTGTGCCAGCGTCCGGCGGCGTAGCTTTCCAGTAACTTGCTCACGACAACTCCATTTCACCGTACGTTCGGTCGGTTAACAGAATCGTCGCTTCTGCCGCTGGTTGTCAAGGGAGGATCGCAACTTTTCGTGCGCTACCTCCTCTTGCGTACCGACCGAAGATTCGGTTATTAATAGACGGCACCCCCGTGAAGGAGAAGACTGTGGCCGAAGTGTTTCTGGTGGACGGAGCCCGTACCCCGCAGGGTCGATACGGCGGAGCGCTCGCAGGAGTGCGCCCCGACGACCTTGCCGGTCTCGTGGTGGCCGAGGCCGCCCGCCGGGCCGGAATCCCGGGCGACGCCGTCGACGAGGTGATCCTCGGTGCCGCCAACCAGGCCGGCGAGGACAACCGCGACGTCGCCCGCATGGCCGTGCTGCTCGCGGGCCTGCCCGACAGCGTTCCCGGTTACACGGTGAACCGCCTGTGCGCGAGCGGTCTGACCGCCGTCGCGTCCGCCGCGCACACCATCCGCAGCGGCGAGGCCGACATCGTCATCGCCGGCGGCGTCGAATCGATGACCCGCGCACCCTGGGTGATGGCCAAGCCCGGCACCCCGTGGGCACGCCCCGGAGAGGTGGCCGACACCTCGCTCGGCTGGCGCTTCACGAACCCGCGATTCACCGCCACCGACCGGGACGTTCCGGCCGGGGCCGGACCGGACGTCCGCAAGGTGACGTTGTCGATGGGCGAGACGGCCGAGGAGGTCGCCGCGCTCGAGGGCATCACCCGCGCCGAGAGCGACGCCTTCGCGCTGCGCAGCCAGGAGCGGGCGATCGCGGCGGTCGACGCCGGCCGGTTCGAGCGCGAGATCGTGCCCGTGCCGGTGCGCGACGGTGAACTGATCGCCGACGAAACCCCCAGGCGGGGAACAACGCTGGAGAAGCTGGGCTCGCTGAAACCGGTGTTCCGCAAGGACGGCATCGTGACCGCCGGTTCGTCGTCCTCCCTCTCGGACGGCGCCGCGGCACTGGTCGTCGCGAGCGAGGCGGCGGTGGAGAAGTACGGCCTGACCGTTCGCGGCCGCATCGTCACCAGCGCCAGCGCGGGTATCGCCCCCAACGTCATGGGGCTGGGCCCGGTCCCGGCCACCCGGAAGGCGCTCGCCCGCGCCAACTGGTCGATCTCCGACCTCGGCGCCGCCGAACTCAACGAGGCCTTCGCGGCGCAGTCGCTCGGGGTGATCCGGCAGCTGAAGCTCGACGAGTCGATCGTCAACGCGGACGGCGGCGCCATCGCACTCGGCCACCCACTGGGCTGCTCGGGTGCGCGGATCCTGCTGACGCTGCTCGGCCGGATGGAACGCGAAGGCGCCCGCCGCGGGCTCGCCACGCTGTGCGTGGGCGTCGGCCAGGGCGTCGCGATGCTGATCGAGGCGCCGTGAACACACTGAAGATCGAGGACCGCGACGACCGCATGGTGGTCACGCTGCACCGTCCCGCGCAGCGCAACGCGATCAACGCGGAGATGATCGGCGAACTGCACCAGGTGTGCGCGTCGCTGGAGGCGACCCCGAAGCCGATGCTGCTGACTGGCGAGGGCGACCACTTCGCCGGCGGCGCCGACATCGCCGAACTGCGCGAACGCGGCCGCGACGAGGCGTTCGCCGGCATCAACCGCAATCTGTTCGACCGTATCGCGAAGCTGCCGCTGCCCACCGTCGCGGCGGTGAGCGGGTACGCGCTCGGCGGCGGCGCCGAACTGTCCTACGCGTGCGACATCCGCATCGCCACCGAGACCGCGGTCTTCGGGAACCCGGAGCCGGGACTGGGGATCATGGCCGCGGCCGGGGCCAGTTACCGGCTGCCCGAACTGGTCGGCAAGTCCGTCGCCAAGCAGGTCCTGCTCGGCGGCCGGAACCTCGACGCGCAGGACGCGCTGCGCAGCGGACTCGTGATGAGTGTCGTCGCACCCGGCGAGCACATCGATGCAGCGCACAAGATCATCGACCGCATCACCCGGTCGGCGCCGCTGGCGCTCAAGCTCACGAAGATGATCGTCGACGCGCCGGGCTCGCACCCGTTCGCCGACGACATCGCCCAGGCGGTGCTGTTCGAGAGCCGCGACAAACACGACCGCATGACTGCGTTTCTGGAGAAGAAGAGATGACGAGCACAGCACCGAAGAACGTCGGCGTGGTCGGCGGCGGCCGGATGGGCGCGGGTATCGCGCAGGTCTTCGCCACCCTCGGCTCCACCGTCACCATCGCCGAGAGCGGCGACCGGCAGGCGGCCCTGCAGCGGGTGTCCGACGGACTGGACCGCGCGCACGAACGCGGCAAGCTCGGCGACGTCGATCCCGCGACGATCCTCGGACGGGTGTCCACGGTTGCCGCCCCCGACGCGCTTCCGCCGGCCCTGGATCTGGTGGTCGAGGCGGTGCCGGAGTTGGTGGACCTCAAGCTCGGCGTGCTGTCTGTCGTCGAAAAGACGGTCGACCCGTCCACGGTGATCGCCAGCAACACCAGTTCGATCTCCATCGCCGAACTCGGCAATGTCCTCACCGACCCGGCCCGGCTGATCGGCATGCACTTCTTCAACCCGGTTCCGGCGTCGACGCTCGTCGAGATCGTCCGCGCCCCCGCCACCGACGCGGCTGTCGTCGACCGGGTGCGCGAGTGGGTGTCTCAGCTCGGCAAGACCGAGGTGCTGGTCAACGACTCCCCGGGTTTCGCGACCAGCCGGCTCGGCGTGTGCCTCGGGCTCGAAGCCATCCGGATGCTGGAGGAAGGCGTCGCCGACGCCGAGTCCATCGACCGGGCCATGGAACTCGGCTACCGGCACCCGATGGGTCCGCTGCGGTCCACCGACCTCGTCGGCCTCGACGTCCGGTTGGCCATCGCCGAACACCTCGCGAAGACGCTCGGCGACCGGTTCGCGCCGCCCGCGCTGCTGCGGGAGAAGGTCGCGAAAGGCGAACTCGGCCGTAAGAGCGGCCAAGGGTTCTTCACCTGGTCCTGACCGGGCCACGCACACCACAACCAGCAGGAGGCACATTCTCATGAGCACTGACGACGTGGTCGGACTTTCCGTGGACGCGGGACTGGCCACCATCACCCTGCGCCGCGCGGGCGCGTCCAACGCCCTGGACCGCGCGGTGAAGGAACAGTTGCTGGCGGCGGTGGAGAAGGTCGCCGCCGACGACGGCGTGCGTGCCCTGCTGCTGCAGGCGGAGGGCAAGAACTTCTGCGTCGGCCAGGACCTGGCCGAGCACGTGGCCGGCCTCGAGGCGGACGCCGCGCACGCGATGGACACCGTCGCCGAGCACTACAACCCGCTGCTCCGGGCGCTGGCCGGGGTCCGCGTCCCGGTCGTCGTCGCGGTCGGTGGGGCCTGCGTCGGGGCGGGGCTGGGCATCGCCCTGGCCGCCGACATCCGGATCGCGGGGGAGGGCGCGAAGTTCGCTACGGCCTTCACGGGGATCGCGCTGGCCGGCGATTCCGGGCTGAGCCACACCCTGGTGCAGGCGCTGGGACCGAGCCGGGCGACCGGGCTGATGATGCTCGGCGACCGGTTCACGGCGGCGCAGGCGCTGGACTGGGGGCTGGTGCACCGGGTGGTTCCCGACGCCGAACTCGGGGACGCGGCCACTGCGCTGGCGCGGAAGCTGGCTGACGGTCCCACGGCCGCGTACGCGCAGGTCAAGTCGCTGGTCTCGGCGGCGTCGAGCGGGCTGTCGGAGGCGCTCGAGCGGGAGCGCGAGGCCGCGGAGCAGCTCGGCCGGTCGAAGGATCACCGCAGCGCGGTCGACGCGTTCCTCGCGAAGCGCACGCCCGCCTTCGAAGGCCACTGACGTAATTCGGCTCCTGCCCTTGTGTGGGCGGGAGCTGACATGCATACTTGATACCAACCGATCATTCGGTAATAGAGGTAGGACATATGACCACGTCACACGCTTCCGATGAGCTGCAAGAGCTCTTCGATGACACCATCGCAGCCGACCAGAGGGTCGAGCCGCGGGACTGGATGCCCGACGGCTACCGCAAGACGCTGATCCGGCAGATCGCGCAGCACGCGCATTCGGAGATCATCGGCATGCAGCCGGAGGGCAACTGGCTCACCCGCGCGCCGTCGCTGCGTCGCAAGGCGATCCTCATGGCGAAGGTCCAGGACGAGGCCGGACACGGCCTGTACCTGTACTCGGCGGCCGAGACGCTCGGAGCCGACCGCGCCGACCTCACCGAGAAGCTGATCGAGGGCAAGCAGAAGTACTCCTCGATTTTCAACTATCCGACGCTGACCTACGCCGATGTCGGCGTGATCGGCTGGCTCGTCGACGGCGCCGCGATCTGCAACCAGGTCCCGTTGTGCCGCAGCTCCTTCGGGCCGTACGCGCGGGCGATGATCCGGGTGTGCAAGGAGGAGTCCTTCCACCAGCGTCAGGGTTTCGAACTGCTGATGACGATGATGCGCGGCACCGACGCCCAGCGCGAGATGGTGCAGGAGTCGGTGAACCGCTGGTGGTGGCCGGCGCTGATGATGTTCGGACCGCCGGACGATCAGTCGCCCAACTCCGAGCAGTCCATGAAGTGGCGCATCAAGCGGCACACCAACGACGAACTTCGTCAGCGGTTCGTCGACATGTCCATCCCGCAGGCCGAGGTGCTCGGCGTGACGTTCCCGGATCCGGACCTGAAGTGGAACGCCGAGCGCGGCGCTCACGACTTCGGCGAGCCCGACTGGAGCGAGTTCATGCAGGTGATCAAGGGCAACGGCGCGTCGAGCGTCGAGCGCGTCGCCAACCGGCGGGCAGCACACGAGAACGGGGCGTGGGTGCGGGAGGCCGCGACGGCCTTCGCCCGCCGCGAGAGCAGCAAGGAGAACGCACGATGAGCACGGACGACAACGCGGTGCGCGCGGACTGGCCCCTGTACGAGGTGTTCCTGCGCGGCAAGCGCGGACTCAACCACGTTCACGTCGGATCCCTGCACGCCGCCGACGACGAGATGGCCGTCCGGCACGCCCGGGACGTCTACACCCGCCGCAACGAGGGCGTGAGCATCTGGGTGGTGCGGTCCAATTCGATCGTGGCGTCCAGCCCGTCGGAGAAGGATCCCTACTTCGCGCCCAGCGGCGACAAGGTGTACCGGCACCCCACGTTCTACGAGATCCCCGACAACGTTCCCCACATGTGAGGCTGACGATGACCGACCACGACAATGCTTACGAAGGCCTCGTCGACGAAGACAGCCACGGCCAGTGGGCGTTCGGCACCAGCTTCGACGACCCCCTCGCGGGTGTCGACACCACGGTTCCCGAAGATGTCGACCTCTCCGCGCTGGCCGGCTACTGCCTGATGCTCGGTGACGATGCACTGATCAGCTCACAGCGTCTCGCCGAGTGGAGCACGCGCGCACCGGAACTCGAGGAGGAGGTCGCGCTCGCGAACGTCGGACTCGACCTGCTCGGTCAGGCGCGACTGCTGCTCGCCCGTGCGGCCGCGGCGGACGCGTCGGTGGTGCCGTACATCTCGGACACGAGCCCGGTTCCCGCGGAGGACGCGCTCGCGTTCTTCCGGGACGAGAATCGGTTCCGCAACACCCGGCTGGCCGAACTCGACAACGGCGACTTCGCTCAGTCGATCACGCGACTGCTGGTGTTCTCGACGTGGCGTCTCGCGCTGTTCGATCGTCTCCGCACGTCCCGGGACCCGGTCCTCGCGGCGGTCGCGGTGAAGGGCGTCAAGGAACTCACCTACCACCGCGACTACGCGGCCCGCTGGGTTGTGACGCTCGGCTGCGGCACGGAGGAGTCGAAGACCAGGATGGCAGCGGCGCTTACCCACGTGTGGCCGTTCGTCGAGGAACTGTTCGTCCCGACCACCGAGGAGCTTGCGCTCGCGGCGGTGGGGGTGGGCGTCGACCCGCGGGACGTGCGTGAGGAATTCGATTCGGTGCTCGAGCAGGTGCTGCACGCCGCCGAGCTCACCGCCCCGACCGGCCGGACCGTCGGCACCGTCGGCGGCCGGGCCGGACGGCAGGGATTGCACACCGAGGCGCTCGGACTGCTGCTCGCCGAGATGCAGAGCGTGGCCCGGGCGCATCCCGAAGGAGTGTGGTGACATGACCACCGCCGTGCGCAGCGACGCCCGTCGCCTCGCCGAATCCGTGCTCGACCCCGAGATGCCGATGCTCACGCTCGCCGATCTCGGTGTGCTGCGCGACGTCGAGGAACACGCCGACGGGTCGGTGGTCGTGACCATCACCCCCACCTATTCCGGTTGCCCCGCGATGGCCACCATGCGGGACGACATCGAGCACACCCTGCAGGACGCCGGGTTCGGCAGCGTCGAGGTCAGGACAGTCCTGTCGCCGCCGTGGAGCACGGACTGGATCAGCGAGAACGGCAGGCGCAAGCTCCGCGAGAACGGCTACTCGACACCCGGTCCCGCGCCGCGACGCGCATCGGGTCCGGTGCCGTTGACGCTCACCGTCAAGCCGCGACCCGTGGCGTGCCCCAAGTGCAACTCGGCGAACACCCGGCTCGACTCGGAATTCGGGGCGACGCTGTGCAAGGCGCTCTACCGGTGCCTCGACTGCCTCGAACCCTTCGATCACGTGAAGGAAATCTGACCATGACCACAGCGGTCTCCCCGAAACCCGGTGCGGCGTTGCGCAACAGGGCGTTCCACACCCTCACCGTCGCCGACGTCGAATCCCTGTGCGACGACGCGGTCGCGGTCACGTTCGACGTTCCTGCCGAGCTCGCCGACGAGTTCGCGTTCGGCCCCGGACAGTCGCTCACGCTGCGGCGGACGATCGACGGTGTCGAACACCGCCGCTCCTACTCCATCTGCGCCCCTGCCGGTTCCGCGCCGCGGGTCGGTGTGCGCGAGGTGTCCGACGGTCTGTTCTCGACGTGGCTCGTGCGCGACGTCCGCCCCGGCGACCGGATCGAGGTGCAGGGCCCGAGCGGAACGTTCGTCGCCGACCCCGCGGCCGGTGGTCGCCACGTGCTGATCGCCGCCGGGTCGGGCATCACGCCGATGCTGTCGATCGCCGCATCGATGCTCGCGAATCCCGAGGCCGAAGTCGTTCTCCTGTACGGTAACCGGCGGACCCGCTCGGTGATGTTCGCCGAGGAAATCGCCGACCTCAAGGACACGTACGGGTCGCGCTTCGACATCGTCCATGTCCTGTCCCGCGAGCCCCGCGAGGTCGAGCTGTTCACCGGCCGTCTCGACGCCGACCGGCTCCGGGCCATCTTCGACGCCGTGGTCCCCGTGGCCGATATCGATCACTTCTGGCTGTGCGGACCGTACGGGATGGTCACCGACGCCGAGACGGTTCTCGGCGACTTGCAGATCGACAAGAGCCGCGTGCATCACGAGTTGTTCTTCGTCGACGACGTGCCCCCGCCCATGGAAACCCACCGCGAGCCCGGCGTCACCGGGCCGAGCAGTGAAGTGACCCTGGTTCTCGACGGTCGCTCGACCACCGCGACGTTGCCGCGGGACGAATCGATCCTCGACGCCGCCGAGAAGTACCGCTCGGACCTTCCGTTCGCCTGCAAGGGCGGCGTCTGCGGAACGTGCCGCGCCAAGATCACCTGCGGTGACGTGGACATGCGCCGCAACTACGCGCTCGAGGACTACGAGGTCGACTCCGGCTTCGTGCTGACGTGCCAGACCTTCCCGGTCAGCGACAACGTGACCGTCGATTTCGACGCCTGACCATACCCAGCCCGCCCACCCCGGAGACTAGAATGACCAGTATCGCCACCCCCTCGCAGGACATCGAGTTCGCCACGCGCGACCGGATCTCATCGCTGCAACTCGAACGCCTGCAGTGGTCACTTCTCCACGCGTACACCAACGTTCCGCACTACCGGAAGGCGTTCGACGACGCCGGTGTGCACCCGAGCGACCTGAAGGACCTGTCCGACCTGGCGAAGTTCCCGTTCACGGCGAAGGCGGACCTGCGGGCGAACTATCCGTTCGGGATGTTCGCGGTGCCGCAGGAGAAGGTCTCGCGCATCCACGCGTCCTCCGGGACCACCGGGCGCCCGACGGTCGTCGGGTACACCACGGGCGACCTGAACAACTGGGCCGATCTGGTCGCGCGGAGCCTGCGGGCGGGTGGGGTGAAGCCGTCGGACAAGGTGCACGTCGCGTACGGGTACGGCCTGTTCACCGGTGGCCTCGGTGCGCACTACGGTGCGGAGCGGCTGGGCTGCACGGTGATCCCGATGTCCGGTGGCATGACGGACCGCCAGATCCAGCTGATCGAGGACTTCGAGCCGGACGCGATCATGGTGACCCCGTCGTACATGCTCACGATCGTCGACGCGATGATCAAGAAGGGCATCGATCCGTCGAAGACGTCGCTGCGGACCGGTGTGTTCGGTGCGGAGCCGTGGACCGAGGAGATGCGCACCGAACTCGAGAAGCAGCTGAACATGGACGCCGTCGACATCTACGGACTGTCCGAGGTGATGGGCCCGGGTGTGGCGATGGAATGCGTCGAGACCAAGGACGGCCTGCACATCTGGGAAGACCACTTCTACCCGGAGATCATCGACCCGGTCACCGGGGAGGTGCTGCCCGACGGTGAGGAGGGCGAACTCGTCTTCACGTCGCTGACCAAGGAGGCCATGCCGATCATCCGGTACCGCACCCGCGACCTCACGCGGCTGCTGCCGGGCACGGCGCGGTCGGTGCGGCGGATGCAGAAGGTCACCGGACGCACCGACGACATGATCATCCTGCGCGGGGTGAATCTGTTCCCCACCCAGATCGAGGAACTGATCCTCGCGGTGCCAGCGCTGGCCCCGCAGTTCCAGTGCATCCTCGACCGCCCGGGCCGCATGGACGAGCTGACCGTGCGGGTGGAATCGCGTCCGGATGCCGTGATCGACGACCACGCGCGGGCCGCGGGTGAACTGCAAAAGCTGGTGAAGAATAGAATCGGCGTGAGCGTGAAGGTCGACGTCGTCGCTCCCGGCGACCTCGAACGCTCACTCGGTAAGGCACGTCGACTGATCGACAACCGCTCAGCTCTGTGAGGTGATCGAAGGTGCGTCTCGGTGGTGGGCCCGCGCGTGACGACGGGCAGTTCGAGCACTGGCGTCAGGCCGTTTCCACGGCGTTCGTCCCGCTCGCCGTGATGTCCACGGCGGAGGACGGGCCGGGGCGCTTCACCGGGACCCTGCGCACCACCGCGCTCGGCGGGTTGCAGCTCAGCGAGGTCGGGGGACACGCGGTCGACGTCCGCCGGACCCGCACGTCGATCAAGCGGTCCGACCCCGGCCTGGTGAAGGTGGGCCTGCAACTGTCGGGCAGCGGCGTCATCGTCCAGGACGATCGCGAGGCCGTGCTCGGGCCCGGCGACTTCGCCGTCTACGACACCAGCAAGCCGTACGACCTGCACTTCGCGGGCGACTTCAGCATGTTCGTGTTGATGTTTCCCCGCGAACTACTGCGCATCGCCTCGCGGGAACTGGGCACCGTCTCCGCGCGCCGCATCCGCGGCAGCACCGGCATGGGCGCGCTCGTCTCGCCGTTCCTGACGAACCTCCACCACTCCGTCGTCACCGGCACCATGCCGACGACCCCCCTCGTCGAGGACGCGGTGCTCGACCTGCTCAGTGCCGCGGTGCAATCGGAGGCGCCCGCCGACGCCACCGCTCCCGGCGCGTCGTTGCTACTCCGGGTGAGGTCGTTCATCGACGCGCACCTGCACGACCCCACACTCGACACCGCTACGGTGGCGTCCCACCACCACGTGTCGACGCGGCACCTGCAGAAGATGTTCGAGGCGGACGGACACACGGTGGCCGGGTGGATCCGCCACCGCAGGCTCGAGAAGTGCCGCCGCGATCTCAAGGACGTCCGATTCCGCGGCGACAGCATCGGAACCATCTGTGCCCGATACGGTCTCGTCAACTCGTCGCACTTCTCGCGGCTGTTCAAGGAGACGTACGGGGTCTCGCCGCGAGCCTTCCGCGAACAGGAACTGCTGTCGATCACCGCGTGACGGCGGCAGAAATTCGGTCGCGCCGCACGGCCCTCCGGGTCACACTGAATCGGTCGTCGCGACCTGAGGAGTGGGACTGCTGGAACTGCACGAGTACACCGGGCTCGACGCCGTCGGTCTGAGTGAGCTGATCCGCGCTGGTGAGGTGACGGCAACGGAGGTCGAAGCCGTTGCGCGCGTCGCGATCGCGCAGGCCGATGCCGACCTCGGCGCACTGACAATGCCGATGTTCGATCCGGCCCTCGACCACCGGTCCGACGGGCCACTGGCGGGGGTGCCGTTCGTCATCAAGGACAGCGGCCCGTTCGCGAAGGGGGTGCCGTTCACACTCGGTAGCCGCAGCATCCGCGGCGCCGTCGCCGGTGTGGATCACGAACTGATGTCCCGGTTCCGGTCCGCCGGACTGGTGGCCCTGGGGCAGACGACAGCGCCGGAGTTCGGGCTGAACTTCGCGACGGAGCCGGTGCGGTACGGACCGACGCGCAATCCGTGGGGGCTGGGTCGCGGCACCGGCGGGTCGAGTGGTGGATCCGCTGCGCTCGTCGCCGCCGGGGCGGTTCCGTTGGCGCACGGCAACGACGGCGCCGGTTCGCTACGGGTGCCGGCCTCGTGCTGCGGGCTCGTCGGCCTGAAACCGAGCCGCGGCCGAATCCCCTGCGGCCCACTGGTCGGCGAGGCGGGGTTCGGGCACATCTACGAGTTCGCCCTCACCCGGACCATCCGCGACACGGCCCAACTGCTGGACGCCGTCGCCGCCCCGCCGGTCGGTGAAAAGTACACCGCCCCGGCGCAGTCCGGTCGCTACGCCGACACGATGCGCGCCGATCCCGGCCGTCTGCGGGTGGCCCTGACGACCGAGCCGTGGGGCGGGAGTTCGGTCGAGACGCAGGTGTCGGCGGCCACGGTCGCCGCCGGGAAGATCCTCGAATGGATCGGCCACACCGTGACCGAGACGCGTCCGCAATTCGACGCGGAGGACGTCGTCGAGGCGTCGACACTCACCGCGATCGCCACGGGCGCGGCGATCCTGCGCGCTCCACGCAGGCCCGATCCCGCTCTGCTCGAGGCGGTCTCGCGGACCGTGCTGCAGGAGACCCAGGCGTTCACGGCGCTCGACGTCGCGGCAGCACTCGACGCGCAACACCGGGTGACCCGGTCCATCGGACTGTTCTTCACCCGATTCGATCTGCTGGTGACCCCGACCGTCGCCTGGCTGCCGGTGCCGCACGGCACCCTCGACTACGACGACCCCGGGCACAGTGTGCGCTCGTGGTTACGCCGCATCTTCGAGTTCGGACCGTTCACGGCACCGTTCAACGTGTCCGGGAATCCCGCTATCAGCTTGCCGCTCGCGTTGAGCCGGGAGGGCCTCCCCATCGGCGTCCAACTCGTCGCGGCCACCGGCAGAGAGGATCTGCTGCTGCAGGTGGCCGCGCAGTTGGAACAGGCTGCGCCGTGGAAGGATCGCCAACCGTCGATCTTCGTCGCCTGACGACCTTCTGTCATTGTCAGAGTGCGGATTCCAGCCATGCGGCTGTCTCGAACAGGCGTTGCTCCGCGCCGGGACGTCCGATCAACTGCAATCCGAGGGGAAGCCCTGCGGTGTCGCGCTTCCCGGGGATCGTGACCACCGGCAGACCCATGGCCTGCCACGGCCGACTGAGCACGGGCGTGCCCGTCGCGTCGTGACCGTGTGGAGCGGCGCCGAGAGCCGCGGGCCCGAGGATGGCTTCGTCCTCGTCCAACGCCGAGAGCAGCAGCTGCCGGGTCTCGCGGATTCCGGCGAGGGCGGCACGGTAGTCGACCTCTGCGGTCGCTGCCCCCGCGGCGAACAGTTCGGCGAGGGGTGCGCTGATCTTGTCGGTCTGCGCGGCCTCTGCGGCGCGTTCCCTGGCCGCCTCGTACGCCATCACTGTGTGGTGATGTTCCGTCAGTGCCACGATCGTTGCGGCGGCGTCCAACTCACGACATCGGATCCCCGCCGACTCGGCGGAATCAGCGGTCGTCCTGAGCGTCTTCGTCATCTCTCGGGACACCTCGCCGAGCTCGAACCCACTCCACAGGCGAAGCCGGCGCGGAGCGGAAGGTTCGAGGACGGGCGCCGGCGTGCCGTCGCGCAGTGCGGTCCACGCGAAGTGGAGATCGGACACGGTTCGTGCCAGCAGCCCCACCGTGTCGAGACTGGGACTCAGCCCGGTGATGCCCGCGGTCGGAAGTTCGCCGTGGGCGGTCACGAAACCTGCGACTCCGCAGAACGACGCGGGCCTCGTCAGCGACCCCGCGGTCTGCGTGCCGAACGCCAGCGGCACCATGCCCGCGGCCACCGCTGCCGCCGAGCCGCTCGACGACCCGCCGGGGGTGTGACCCAGGGTGCGGGGATTGCGGGTCGGGCCGGGCTTGAAATACCCGAACTCGGTGGTGACGGTCTTGCCGAACGGGAGCGCGCCGAGGGCGCGCGCTCGCGCCACACAGTCGGCGTCCGCCGTCGCCGGATCCGTGCTCCGCAGCTCACTGCCGCAGCGCGTCGGCATACCGGCGACATCGATGAGATCCTTGACGCCGACGGGTACGCCCCAGAGCGCGCCGTCCGGGCCGCTGTCCTGGATCCGGGCGGCCGCGGACCGCACCGCGTCGGCGTCGAGGTCGGCCCAGGCGTGGATATCCGGCTCGAGGTCCGCGATCCGTGCGAGTGCCGCCTCAGCCACGTCGATCGGCGTCGTCCCGCCCGTCGCCAGCTGCTCCGCCAGGTCCCGGAGTGGGCTCGGTGACCGTAGTTCCGTCTTCATCGCATCGCCACCATCGTGTCGTCGTTCGTCGTCTCGGTCTGCCCGGTGAGTGCTCGGGTGCGCATCACCGAGAAGAGGCGATCGGCTCGTGCTTTCGCCTCCCCGGACGGCGCCGACACCAGCGCGACGATGACGGACACCGCCAGCGAGAGGGGTGCCACGGCAAGTGCCGGGTTCGAGAATCCGAGGATGGAGTCCGGTCCCTGCACGACCGGGCTGAGCAGGATGACGGTGACCGACAGGACGAGCCCGACAACGATGCCGGAGATGACGGCGCGCGCCGTCATGCGCTTCCAGTACATGGTCAGAAGCAGTGCCGGCAGGTTCGCACATGCTGCGATGGACATGCCCAGTGACGCGAGGAACGCGACGTTCTGCTTCTGCGCCGCGAATGCGATGGCGACACCGATGACGCAGGTGGCCACCGTCGCGACCCGGGCCGCGCGGTGCTGAGCCTTCGCCGACACCGATCCGTTCCTGATCACCTGCCCGTACAGGTCGTGTGCGATCGCACCGGAGGTCGCGATCACCAGGCCGGACAGTGCGGCCAGAATGGTCACGAACGCCACGGCCGCGACGAACGCCAGCAGGACTCCGCCGCCGACTGTCTCGGCGAGCTGCGCGACCGCGAGGTTGCCGCCCCGATTCTCGGACTTGATCACCTCGACACCGACCAGCTTGGCGGCGCCGTAACCGAGCACGGGAACCAGCAGGTAGAAGGCGAAGAAGATCCAGATCGCCGTGTAGGCGGACGTTCTCGCCTGCTTCGCGTCCGGAACGGTGAGGAATCGGATCATCACGTGCGGCAGGCCGAGCACGCCGAGGACGAGCCCGACGGTCTGCGACAACTGGTCGAACGAGGCGGCACCGGACGTGCGCTGCGGCGCGACGAACGATTGCCCGAACTCGGCGAGCGCGGTGCTGAACGGGCCGAAGGGATTGAAGTCGAAGCGCACCAGCACGAGAACGAACAGCACCACGGCGCAGACCATGAGAAGACCGGTCTTGATGATCTGGATCCAGCTGGTGGCGAGCATTCCACCCACCAACGTGTACGCGGTGGTGAGTGTTCCGATGATCAACACGGCCACGGCGTAGTCGAGGTCGAACAGCAACGACACCAGAAGCGCGGCACCGACCAGCTGCGACACGAGATAGACCACGCTGATCACCACCGTGCTGATCGCCATCATCGACCGCACGTCCTTGCCGGGGAACCGGGTGGCGAGGACATCCGCCAGCGTGAAGCGGCCGAGGTTGCGCAGGGGTTCCGCGATCAGCAGCATCGCGAGGACGAACGCGACGGGCACGAAGACCGCGAGGTAGAACCCGTTGAAACCGGTCAGCGCGATCGCACCGGTGACTCCGAGAAACGAGGCGGCGGAGATGAAGTCGCCGGCGATGGCGACACCGTTCTGCCTGCCGGTGAGGCTGCCGCCCGCGACGTAGTGATCGGCGGCCGACTTGTTCCTCTTGGAAGCCCATGCGGTGATCATCAGGGTGACAGCGACGAGGGCCGCGAAAAGCGATGCGGAGACGAGGTTCATGGCTGTTATCCTTTCGCCGGCGAGGTGGTCCGGGAGTCGAGTTCGGCTGCCCGCGCCATGTAGTACCGGGCCACGACGATGGCGACGACGAATTGCGCGACCGCGTAGAGCCACGCCACGGTGACACCGCTGAAGACGACGCCGTCCAGCAGCGAGGTGAAACCACCCAGGATCGGCAGGGGCAGGAACAGTGCGAGGACCAGGGCGCTGAGACGAAACGTCAAGGCGGCACGCGTGTCTGCGAGCACCTGCAGGTCGGAATTCTGTGGGACTTGTTCGGGCGGTGACGAGGTGACCATGGCTATTTACCTCCGGCTGCGGCGGGAACGAGGGCGGGCGTCACGGTGATCGGATCGGACCATTCGTCGTAGAACAGCCAGTCGGGGGACTCGACCGGAACCGACAAACGGTGGAATTTGCGTTGGAAGTAGACGAGGCTGTCGCCGTGTTCGCGGGTCTGCACGCGGTCCAGTTCGACGAACATCACCGAATGCGAACCCACGGTCTTGCTGTCCGCGATCCGGCCGGCGAGCACCACGTGTGCGGCGCGCAGGATCGGAACACCGTCGTCGGTGTCTTCTTCCCAGATGTCCCACTGGAACCGGTCCGCCATCGCGACTTGGGTTGCGCCCGCGAAATGCATGGCCAGCTCTTCGTCGTCGCCGGAGAGCACGTTGATGCCGACTCGGCCGTTGTTCTGGAATACGTTGTGCATGGCGCTGTTCTGATTCACGCACACGAGTGCGGTGGGCGGGGAGTCGGTCACCGAGCAGACGGCGGTCACCGTCATTCCGCAGCGCCCGGCAGGGCCGTCGGTCGTCACGATGTTGACCGCGGCCGGCAGATTCGCCATGGCGGTGCGGAAGCTCGATTGCATGGTTGTGAGTTCGGGCATTTCGCCTCCATGAGTTGGAACAGGAAGTCGTGTCACCACGTTGCGCCGGCGTTCCTGCAAGAAGGATATGACGCGCGTCGTGCGCTGGAACATTGGCGGCGACGCTACTTTCTCGCAGTAAGTCGCGTATCCGAGTAGGGGATTCCTTCAGTTGCCTACCGCTTCCGTTACGGTCGGTGTTGACTGGACGAGAAAGCAAGCCATCTGTGCGAGGCAGGATTCGATGGATCAGCAAGAAACACGGGTTTACATCGTCGACGACGATCAGGAGTTGTGCGCATCGCTTGCGTGGCTACTCGATTCGGTCAACATCACGTCGGAGTACTACTTCTCCGTTCAGTCGTTCCTGGACGAGTACCGCCGCGACATCCCGGCCTGCCTCGTTCTGGACGTCCGCATGCCGGAAGTCGGGGGATTCCAACTCCAGGAGGCACTCCTCGCCGACGAATCCCCGATCCCGATCATCTTCGTGTCGGCGCACGGTGACATCAAGATGTCGGTGCGGGCCCTCCAGCGGGGCGCGCTGACATTCATCGAGAAGCCCTACGATCCGCAGCACATGCTCGACGTCATTCAGGACGCGCTCCGGGTTGCGCGTCAACGGTTCGGCGAGCGTCGCACGAGAACAGAATTGCAGGGACGAATAGACGCGCTGACGGTGCGAGAAAAGGAAATCCTCGCACTCGTCCTCGACGGATTGCCGAGCAAGAACATTGCGAAAGAGCTGGGAATCAGTGTGAAGACGGTCGACGTGCATCGCACCCGTATCAAGGAAAAGACCGGAGCAGAAAGCATCGCGGTTCTCGTACGCGATATTCTGCAGGCCGGAATTGCCGTGACCTGAAATGATTCAGCACTTTTCAGGGAAGTTCGACGAGTAGTCGCCCGGATTTCGCGCGCGACACACACGCGGCAATTCTGTCTCCCGCCTTTCTCTCACTCTTGGTGAGGCAATTGTCGCGGTGGTCGGGCTCGCCCTCCAGCACGTCCATGACGCACGTGCCACAGATACCTTCCCGGCACGACGTGTCGATCTCGATGTCGTTCTCTTCGAGTACGTCGGCGATGGACTTCCCGGCAGGCACTTCGAACACCTCGCCCGTGTCGAGTTCCAACTCGAACGCCGTGTCAGATCCGGTCGCTGTAGGCGTCGCCGCCTCGAAGTGTTCGAAGTGGACCGCGTCCTCACCGACCGCGGGTTCCGCCAACCCACGCACCCGATCCATGAAACCTTCGGGGCCACAGGTGTAGACGTGCGTGGCGGCGGACGCGTCCGCCAGGATCTTCTCGAGGGCGGATAATTGGTCGTCCCTCGTCAGGCCGAAGTGCAGGTGCACGTCCCGGCGGAAATCCGCACCCTCCAGCAGGTCGACGAACGCGGCCTGCGCCCTCGTCCGCGCGAAGTAGTGCAGGTCGAACTGTTGTCCCTGCCGGTGCAACGCGAACGCCAGACTCAGCATCGGGGTCAGCCCGATGCCCGCCGCGACGAGGATGTGCCGATCGGCGCCCTCGGCGAGTGTGAGCAGTGTGCGCGGCCGGCTGATCTGCAACTCGCTGCCGATCGTCACACGATCGTGCAGCGCGGCCGAGCCACCGCGGGGCCCGGTCTCGCGTTTGACGGCGACCACGTACGAGTCGGACTCGTGCGGCGGACTGCACAGCGAGTACTGGGTGAGGACCTCGGTGGGACCGAGGATGTCGATGTGGGCGCCGGGAGGGTACGGGTCGAACGGTGACCCGTCCGTCCGAACCAGCCGGAACGACTTGATATCAGGCGTTTCCTCGACAATGTCCGCAACGGTGACAGTGAACATGCTCATGGTGATTTTTCCTCCGGTGCTGCGACCCGTCGCCCTGGAGCGGGGTCAGCGCATGTACAGGCCGCCGTTGACGTCCCAGCAGGCTCCCGTGACCGACGCGGCCGTCGGCGATGCGAGCAGGGCGACGGTCTCGGCTATGAAGTCGGGCGAGCCCAGGGTGCCCACCGGAATCGTGGTGAGAATGGCGGCCAGCTTGTCCGCGGGCACCGTCTCACGCACGACCGGTAGATCCAGAGGCCCCGGGGAGACGGCGTTCACCGTGACACCCGACGGGGCGAGTTCGCGTGCGAAGACCTTGGTCAGTGTGCCGACGCCGCCCTTGGCCGCGGCGTAGTGCGCGCCGGTCGCCGTGCCACCGTTCTGTCCCGCCAGCGACGCGATGTTGACGATTCTGCCGTATCGCTTCTCGGCGAAGTAACTTCCGAACACCTGGCAGCCGAGAAAGGCGCCGTTGAGGTTGATCTCGACGATGTCGGAGAATTCCTCCGGCGCAATGTCCATCAGCGAGCCGGTCTGCGACCGGCCGGCGTTGTTGACGAGGACGTCGATGCCGCCCCACTCCTGGATCACCCGGTCACGTACGGCTTCGAAACTCTTCCGCTTCCGAACGTCCAACTCTACGCCGATGGCCGTGTCGCCGTTCGGATCCAGCTCCGCTGCGGTCTGTTTCGCGGCACCGCTGTCGATGTCCGCGACCGCGACGCGGTATCCGCGGTCGTGCAATTGCTGTGCGATCGCGGCACCGAGGCCGCGTCCGCCGCCGGTGACTACTGCGACAGAATCCACGTCGAGCTCCTGTTCGGTCGATGAAGTTCGGAAAATGCTGATCAGAGCAGGTAGCCGGAGGCGTTGACCGCTGCCTGCGAGTTCACCAACCGGATGACCTTGAGATCCAACCGCGGCCCGCTCTCGGTGTAGCGGATGCGGTGCGTGACGTCGGCGGCGAGGGTCTGCTGATCGTCACGCTTGAAACCCACGAGGATCTGCGCGGACTTCACCGTGATCGAGTCCTCGGTCCGTTCCTCGACCGTGAACCGCGAGACGGTGCGGACCGTCCGGGCGGCGGCGAGCGCGGACATCGAGTATCCGGAGGTCAGACGTTCGATACGCATGCGCCGCATGCGAGTGTCGTCATTGACCATGTTCAGCGATCCGTCGAAGTCGTCGGTGTCCGGGTCGATGGGAATGACGTACCGGCCTTCGTCGGTCCAGAGGGCGTCCCACGCCTGGTAGTCCTTGGCGTCGAGGAGGGCCGCTTCGTGCCAGATGAGTTCGATCGCCTGAAGTACCCGGGTGTCGGCGAGTTGGGCGGTCATCAGATCAGTGCTCATCGGTCATCATCCTCTTCCACATTGCGTAGGCCTCGCGCATGCCGGTCTCGTCGGTGACGTGTGAGGTGCGGTGTCCGTCGCTGTCGAGCGCTTCACGATTGAGACCGCGGTTCACCATGATCGGCATTCCGGGTGCGCCGCGAGAGCCGCGTTGTACCCGGTCCCAGGCCTCGGAATCGTCGGGGCTCCCGAACCCGAACGGGCCCTGGAAGTGTTCGTGGATGCGGAGGCGTTCGCGGTTGACGATCTCCGGTCCACCGTCCATCCCGAGGGCGATGTGCCGGATCTCGGTCTCGTCGACGGAGATCGGGCGCAGTACCCGGAAGAACGACATCGACATCGCGACGTTGGGGAAGATGTTGAGGTTGAACCCGGCGCCGTGCATGGAGCGGACGATGCGGCGGACCTTGTCGGCGGGCATCGTCTTCGACAGTTCTTCGACGATGTGGTCGAAACGGGCCTGAATCTTCTCGGTGCCGTCGTCGTGGTCCAGGTCGACGTGCTCCGGCACCATGATCGCGACGCTGTGGCCGTTTCCGAGAGCGTGGGTCACGGCGTTGTCGTCGGTCATGAAGGAGAGCATGTCTGCGGTCTCGGCGTCGACGGAGGACATCCAGGACCGGTGCACGATCGGGAAGTGGTATCCGTCGGTGGTGTTCTCCAACTGGATCTTCCAGTTTCCGCGGAAGCGGAAGCAATGTTCGCCCTGCGTCTTGATGGGGTATCCGGCGCCCTGCTTCATGAACAGGTCGATCCATACCTTCGCGTCACCGAGGAAGTCGTCGAGGGGTTCGACGTCGGGGTTGAAGCTGGCGAAGATCATCCCGGCGTACGACTCCACCCGCAGGCTCTGCAGGGGCAGGTCCTTCTTGTCGAGGTCCTCGTCGTAGCCGTCGGGGTACGGGATTCCGCGCAGTCGCCCGTCGAGGGCGTACGACCAGCTGTGGTAGGGGCAGGTGAACCCGTTCGCCTTGCCCTTGGGGACCTCGCAGACGCTGGCCCCGCGGTGGCGGCACCGGTTCAGCAGGACATTGAAGTTCCCCTTGCGGTCGCGGTTGACGATCACCGGTTGCCGGCCGATGGTCGCCATCTTGTAGCTTCCGGCCTCGGGGATCTCGCTCTCGTGGGCAACCCATACCCACGTGCGGTAGAAGATCCTCTCGAGCTCCGCCTCGAACATGTCGGGGTCGGTGTACAGCGATCCGTCCACGCGGTCGTCCGTGGCGAGGTCCGCGAAGTTGGTGTCCGTGGTGGTGGGATCCAGTGAAGTGGTCATCACGTTCTCTTTCCATTCGATTCGAGCAGTCGTGTCGCCTCGTCGAGGCGAGTGACGAACAGCTTCTCGGTCGTGAAGTGCTTGATTCGGGCGATACCGCCCCGCACTTCACACTCGGCGGTGATGCGTGCGACGAGCAGTTCGGCCGATTCGTCCTCGTATCGCGACAGCTGCTGCATGATCCACCGCCCCCGCGCTGCGGGGCCGTCCACGTCGATCTGCTCACTCCCGAGCAGGTGTACATTTCCCCGGAAATGGGAGTTCGGTGGAAGGTACGCGGTGAGCATTCCGACGATCTCCGGCCGGCCCCGACGCGTGCCGAACTTGTGCGCGTACTCGGCGCCGATGCCTTCCCACACCGCGTCGGGCGTGAACAGCGAGGCGAGTTCCTCGACCGAAAACTCCACGGAGGGAACATCGCACAGTTCCATGTAGCGGCACATCACGCGGTGAACGGCCTCGCGGCTCTCGATGCGCTCGGTCGCGGTCGCAGAGTGCATTTCGCTCACACGCCGAGGTCGACGTCTTCGCGGACGGTGAGCGCACGGCCGATGCGGGCTTCGATCTTGGCGTATCGCCACAGCGTGTACTCGCCGACCGGGGTGGTGCGGAAGAGGTTGCAGACGGCCTTGACGGTCTCCTGGGTGTCGACGTCGGCGAGGATGTAGCAGGTCCACGGCCAGCCGTCCGACGGTCCGACCATGTGGCTGTCGTCGTCGATGTCGCCGATCACCCGGACGCCCGGTGTCTCGGCCACCGCGTCCATCATCCCGGAGAACGCCTTCCACACCAGCCCGCCCTGGCCGGTCGGGAGGTCGAAGAAGTTCTGATTGATGCCGATGCAGAACAGTACTCGCAGCGGTGCGGTCTTGGTGTCACTCACGATGATCTCCTCGATTCGAACGGGGTGGTCAGATGAAGCCGGGGAACGGCGGGATGTCCATGAGCACCGCACCGGCGCTGTCGTAGATGCCGTCGCCGAGGAAGGCGTGCTGCGGCGGGACCAGGGCCTCGCGCATGTACCGCTGCATCGCGTTGCCGTCGTAGATCGCGCCGGTCCCCGACAACTGGAATGCGGTGTGGACGGCGGAAGCGCCCGCCTTGGCCACGTGCGTCGAGGACAGGCGAAGAAGTGCCGCAAGCTTGTCCGGGACCGGATCGCCGGCGACCACAGTGGCGTACGCCTCGTCGGTGACCTCGTAGAAGAAGGCACGCGCGGACCTCAGCGTCGCCTCGGCCTTGGCCAGGTCTATGCGGTAGTAGGCGCGATCGGCGAGCTTGGGCGCTCCGGTGATTCCCGTGCGTCCCGCACCGACCTTGATCGCGTAGTCGAGCGCGGCGCGGCCGACTCCGAGATTGACGACGGCCAGGACCTGGGCGGCGTAGGCGATGGAGGGGTAGCGGTAGAGGGGTTCGTCGACGGTCGGGGTTCCGCCCCGGATGAACGTCCAATCCTCGGGTACGACGACGCCGTCGACCTTCAGTTCGTGGCTTCCGGTACCCGACAGACCGACCACGTCCCAGTTCTCGACGATCTCGACGTCCTTCGGCCACAGCAGTGCGGTGCGGGGTTTTCCGGCTGTGGAGTCGCCGCCGCGGATTCCGACACCGAGAATGTCGGCGCCCTTGCATCCGCTGGCGAACTTCCACTGCCCGGTGATCTTCAGACCACCCGGCACCTGCTCGGCGGGTTGGACCGGGAACAATCCGCCGGCGAAGACGAGGTCCGGGCTGTCCTTGTACAACTCCGCCTGCGTCGCGAGGGGCAGTGCCGCCAGGTAGACGAGCGCGGAACCGAAGCTCGCAACCCAGCCCGCCGACGCATCCACCGCGGAGATTCGTTCGATCATCCGCAGAAACTCGCTCGGGGGCAGTGCGTCGCCACCGAACCGGCGGGGGGTCGCCGCGCGGTAGATGCCGATCTGCTTGAACTCGTCGATCATGTCGCGAGGCACGAACTTCTGGCGAGCGAACTCTTCCCGCCGCAATGCGACGTGCTCGAGGACGTCCTCGAACGACAGCGTCCCGTTCGCGGCGGTGTCCGTCGTGTCGAGGGTCGGTGCGTTGGTCATCAAATACTCCGATCGACGCGAAGTAGAAGGGGTGTGGCGTTTTTCGTGTCGAATTCACGCTATTGCGGTGGCGGGCATCACTCAATCGGGGCTTCCTCCCGCGGACGTGCAGAGATGTCGCCTCGGAGTAAAGGATTTCCCTATCGTGTCCGCGGTCCGTCCGCTCAGTAGACTCGAGATGAGCCGAAGGAGGCCGCATTGTCCGATCTCGCGCCGTCCGACTACGAACGACTCGTCGAGTCCCTTCGCTACTGCGTCCTGGTCCACGATGCGGCCACCAAGGACATCCTCTGGGCGAACCGGGCTGCGTCGGAACTGCTCGAGTTCACGGTCGAGGAACTCAAACCGCTCAAGGCGCCCGATATGAGTTCCCCGGCGAAGCGGTACCGCCGTTCGGTGGGACGGCGGTGGCTGCAGGAGGCTGTCGTCAACGGGGCGGCGGTCATCGAATGGACGTATCGTGCGAAGAGCGGGCGAGAAGTCCTGACGGAGGCGATCGCGATCCGGGTCGAGTTGAGCGCCCGGACCGTGGTGATGGTGCAGTTCCGCGACATCGAGCAGGAAACGTCGATGCGTCGCGACCTCACCCGCACCGAGGCCGACCTCACCCGCACCGAGGCCCGCCTGGCCGCCTTCCTGCGGAACATGGCCGAAGGAATCCTCGTCCTGGACGACGACAGCCGTATCACGTACGCGAGTGAGGCGGCGTCGCAGCTCCTGAAAGTTTCGGTGGCATCGCTTGTCGGCGAACGCTTCACGGAGTTCTGCCGGGCGGGGCAGTCACGGGAGAGCGTGCGCCGCGCCCTGGAACTGACAACCGCCGACGGGGGCTCCCAGAGCCTGCGCTACGAGGTGGAACTGTCAGCCGAGGAGCGCCGGTGGCATGCGGGAAGCTGCCAGCACATCGGTATCGAGAACGATCTGAGCGGCCACCTCCTGCTCTTCCACGACGTCACCGAACACGTCCGCACCGAGCAGGAGCACGAACGGGACTCGCAGTACCTCAATTACCTGGCCCGCTACAACGCGATGGGCGACATGGCCATGGCCATCGCTCACGAGTTGGCCCAGCCGCTCGCGGCCGCCACCAATTTCATCGCCGGAACGCAGAGCCGCCTCGACGACGGCCGGAGCGGTCACGACGAGGTGAGCTGGGGCCTGGGGGAGGCGCGCAAGCAGATCGACCGGGCCAATCAGATCGTCCGGAGTCTGCGTGAATACGTGACGCAACTCGAGGAGTCCCAGCAGATCGTCGATCTCAACGACATCGTCGACGAATGCGCGTATTTCATCGACATTCGTGCGCGGCAGAAGGGAGTTCACGTCGAGTACCTCCGTGCGCACGACACGGTTGCCGTCGTGTGCGAACGTGTGCTCACCGGGCAGGTCTTCCTGAATCTGTGTTTCAACGCCATCGACGAGATGGCGGAATGGCCGGCGGCCGACCGCATCGTGACGGTACGCACCGACGTTACCGCGACGGAGGGCGTCGTGAGCGTCGAGGACCACGGCAAGGGGCTCTCGCACATCCCGGACGGCCGAATCTTCGACGGCGCGTTCACGTCGAAGTCCACGGGCCTTGGTATCGGGCTCGCACTGAGCCACCGCATCATCACTCGCCAGGGTGGGACACTCACCGCGCGCGAGAACGATCCGCACGGGGCCGTCTTCACGTTCACGTTGCCCGCCGATCCGAACCGCTGAGCGGCCGACCCTCACGCGGGTAAAGGTTTCTTGGATTCCGTTGGGCACGATCCGGTTCTAGCGTGGTGGGAAACACCACCGCGGCCCGGAGGTACCTCGTGGACTATTCGCACCATCACCGGACATTCCTGACCTGTTACGCCGACACCCACCGCTACGGGTGGCACCACGTCGACCTCTTCGTGCACGACGAGGACGGCAACGAAGTGAACTGGGTCCATTGGCAGACCCGCGAGGACGGACCGGACGGCGCCGACGCGGCTACCGCGCGTGTCGAGCCGAACCTGAGACGGACCACCGACTGGCAACGCGGAATCAGCGCCGACGGAAGCGAGTACTGGATCGCCGAGGCGGCATGGGCTCAGTGAATCGACGGATCGGATAGACGTCCAACAGCCGGTTCGCCGACCGAGCGGCGAACCGGCTGTTCCGACGTATCGGTACCGGACTTACGCGACGCTTTCGGCGACGCGCTGGAACACGACCTCCCCGCCCAGCACGGTGGAGACGACCTGCATTGCCGGAATGTCGTGCGGGTCGATGGTCTCGAGGTCGCCGTCGAGGATGCACAGGTCGGCCACCTTGCCGACCTCGAGGGATCCCTTCCAGTCCTCGGCGAAGTCCTGCCAGGCCGCGTTGATCGTGTACGTGCGGATCGCGTCGGCGAGCCCGATGCACTGGTCGGGCCCGCTCACCGCGCCGCTGGCCTTGCTCTCGCGCAGGATCATCGTCGAGATGCCCTGGCGCCAATCGGGCGGTGTGACCGGTGCATCGGAACTGCTCATCAGGTGCACCCCGGATTCGACGGCGCTGCGATACGGCCATTCGTAGGCGGCTCGTTCGGTCCCGACTACCCCGACCTCCAAGTCGGCGATCGTCCACTTGATCGTCGGGTTCATGTTGACGCCGATGCCGTTCTCGGCCAGGCGCTTCAGGGTGGCTTCGCTGATGAAGTCGCCGTGGATCAGGTAGTGCCGGGCATCCTCGCGGGGGTGCGCATTCTGCGCGGCGACGATCGCGTCGGCGACGGTGTCGATGGCACGGTCACCGGTGACATGCACACCGATCTGGTAGCCGGCCTCGTGGCCGATGCGGACCATCTCGGTCACCTCGTACACCTGACGTTCGTCGGTGTCGCCGCCGACGCAGAGTGAGCCGCAGCCGCCGCCGACGTACTCCTCGTGCATCCACGCGGTCTTGCTCGGCGGGATGCCGTCGGCGAACACCTTCACTCCGAGTACCCGGAACATCCGCGGATCCACCGATTCCGGAACGTCGATTTCGGCGAGGTTGCGTCCGAAATCCTCAGCCGATCCGGACATTCCGGTAGGCAGGAGGAGAAGGTTGACGCGGGCGCCCAGTTCGCCGCGGCGGGCGAGGTCGGCATACACCGCGAGTCCCTCGGCGCCCATCGCGCCACCGGCGAGGGCCTCGCCGCCGGGGCCGATCGCGGGATCGGTGAAGCTGGTGATGCCCTCGCTCTGCAGGATCGAGACCGCCGAGCGAAGTGCCTCCTCCCGGCGTTCCCGGGTGAGGGCCGGGAGAACACGCTGCACGAGGGCCTGCGCACCCTCCATGACGATGCCGGTCAGCAGGCCGTCCTCGCCGACGGGCATGAGGCTGCCCGGCGGCAACGGGGTGGTCTCGTCCACCCCGGCGAGCGCGAGCGCCGCGGTGTTCACCCACGACGTGTGCCGCGAGAAGTCCTGCAGGAACACGGGATTGTTCGGGGACACCTCGTCGAGGTCCCAGCGGGTCGGCGTGCGACCGGCCTCGGCGAGACACTCGTCGAGATACCCGTCGTCCCAGCCGGTTCCGATGATCCACTCGCCGTCCTCGGCCGCCGCGGCGGCCTCCCGCACGAGTTCACGGACGTCCGCGATCGACCGGACAGCAGGGAACGACACATCCAGCGACAGCGGCGGAGTGTCGAGCCCGTAGGCGATGGCGTGCAGGTGCGAATCGTTGATTCCCGGGAGGATCGTCTTCCCACCGAGGTCCGTGACCACGGTGTGCGGTCCGATCAGGGTTTCGATCTCCGCATCGCTGCCCACCGCGTGGACGAGTCCGTCACGCACCGCGAGGGCGGTGGCGATCGTGAAGTTCTCGTCGACGGTGAAGACCTTGCCGTGGATGTAGACGGCATCGGCGTAACTCATCGGTTCCTCCAGGTTGCTGTCGGTGGGAAGGATGTCAGACGGCCATGGGAGCCATGCCCAGGATCATCAGTGCGGATCCCGTCGCCGCGGTCTTGACGCCGGACCCGTGTTCGGGGCGCGGGGTGGAGCGAAAGAGATGCAGTGTCACCAGTGCCCAGCACACGAGCACAGCGAGGGGGAACCAGCCCGTCGAGATCCCTGCGCCACCGTGGTGGTGACCCGAGGGTGCCGGCGCCGACGCCGTCGAGGCGGGAGCGGACGTCGGGGCCAGGAGCAGCAGCACCCCCATGGCGGTGAGGTCCACCGCGCAGGGAACGGCTGTCCGGCGGTGCATGGTCTCACCGGTGACGAAGACGGCGAGGGCGATGAGGACGGCACCCTCGAGCAGGTGAATCCCCGCCGGCACGCCGGGGATCATCATCGCGACCATGGACACCGCCATCGCACCGTGCGCGATCCGCACCCGGCAGTCCGTTCCGTGCGCCCGCCACATCGGCACGACGGCCCCGACCGCTCCGACGAGCATCGCCGCGTGCACGGCAGGGATCTCGAACATCGTCGAACTCAGATCGTGGGGGTGAGTTCGCGACGCTGCCCGACGTCCGCCCGGCTCTGCCGGGTGACCCGGGCGACGACCAGTCCGGCGACGAAGAACAGAGCGATCACTGCCAGCAGGATGTCCGCGAGCAGTTCCGAACCGCCGATCAGCGTGGTGAAGTTGTCGAGCACCAGCCCGGTGACGGCCACCAGACCCACGCATCCGAGCACCGGAGCGATGCGCGTGTGCCAGAGCCGGGTATCCAGCCAGGTGCGGGCGAAGAAGGCGATGATCGCGACGCTGGTGAGCACCATCAGCACCAGGATGCTCACGGTGGCCAGACCCGCCATCCAGGTGAACAGTTCCAGCACCGGGTCCGCGCCGACGAGGGCGAACACCCCCACGACCACCGTCGCGGAGATCGTCTGGGCGACCGAGCCGATATGCGGGGAACCGTGCTTGGTGTGGGTGCGGGACAGTGCGCGCGGAGCCGCGCCCTTGCGGGCCAGGGCGAACACGTACCGGGAGATGGCGTTGTGGAAGGCGAGGAGCGCGGCGAACAGGCTGGTGACGAGCATGATTGCCATGACGTCGGCCGCGGGTCCGCCCAGGAACTGCGCGGCGGCGGCGAACGTCAGACCGGCAGGGTCAGCGGCGGCTGCGGCGGAGACGTCGTCGCTGCCGAACGCGAGCACCACGGCCCAGCTCGCCAGCGCGTACACCAGTCCGATGACGATCACGGCGGCGTACGTCGCGATCGGAATCGTGCGCCGGGGGTTGCGGGCCTCCTCGCCGTAGATCGCGGTCGCCTCGAATCCGATGAACGACGCGATAGCGAACATCAATGCGACACCGGGGGATCCGCTGAAGAACGACGTCGGGGTGAACGACGCGAAGTCGATACCCGCGGCCCCGCCCCGCACCAGCACGCCGAACGACAGCGCCAGGATGATGCCGATCTCGAGCACGAGGAGAACCCCGAGGACCTTGGCGCCGAGGTCGATGCTGCGGTATCCGAGCACGGCCACGAGTGCGATGAGCACGAGCGCCCACATCCACCACGGCAGGTCGGGTCCGCCGTACTGGACCACGAGGCCCTGAATCGTCGCGGCCGCCAGACCGTACACGGCGGCCTGGATGGCCGTGTAGGTCAGAAGTGCGAGGCCGGCGGCCCCGAGCCCGCAGGATTCGCCCAGCCCCTTGGCGACGTAGGCGTAGAAGGCGCCGGTGTCGACCATGTGGCTGCTCATGGCCGCGTAACCGACGCTGAAGACGAGCAGGACCAGTGCGGCGATGAGATAGGCGGTCGGGGCGCCCGCGCCGTTGCCGATCGCGATCATGACGGGCAGAGCACCGCCGATCGCGGTCAGCGGCGCGGCGGCAGCGATGACGAGGAAGACGATCCCGACGACGCCGATGGATCCGCGTAACTTGCCGGCTCCCGAACCCGTGGTGGTGTCAGACATCTGTTCCCCCGTCCGCGTGGCAGCTGCCGCCTCCGGTCGCGCAGTGCTTCGACGTCGTGCGGGGAACGTCGAGAGCGGGGTTGCGGTCGAAGAAGCCGTTGGGCTTCAACGTGAAGCCGGTGTAATCGACGGGCATGATCGGCCAGTCCTCCGGTCGCGGGAAGTGGGTGAGGCCGAACGTGTGCCAGACGACGACGTCTTCGTTCTCCAGATCCCGATCGCCGGCCACGAAGCTGGGCAGACCGGCGCCACCCGCGTGCTGGTTCACGAAATCCCCTGCTGCGTAACGCTCTTTCTCGTCGAACTGGGTTACCCACAGGTGCTTGGTGGCGAACGTCGCCCGCGCCGCGATCGAGGAGTCGTCGTCGGCCAGCAGGATCGGCTGCCCCTCCGGGTGGAGTGCGTACGCCACCGGCTTGCCCAGACGATTCAGCTTGTTCGGGTTGCTGATGTGCCACACGCGTCCGACGCTGTTGTCCGCGAGGCGCTGCGCCTCGGATTCCTTCGTCAGCGGCGTGCGCTCGAGGGTGAATGCGTTTCCGTGCAGGTTCCCGGGGCCCATCTTCACCCGCTTGGTCTGTACTTCCTCGACGGAGTTGCGGTCGCCGTCGATCATCATGTCGAGGCGGGCGCTGAACAGGTGCTGGTGGTACGGGGCGCCGAGGCCGGGGGCGATCTCCGAGGCGTACGGGTAGTCGCCACCCGGGTGACCCGACGTGAAGACGATGCCGGTGGCCTTGACCTCGAACTCGATGGTGCCGTCGAGGTACAGGTACCAGAAGAATCCGTAGTCGTAGTTGCCGATCGTGGTGAAGAACGAGATGACGAGACGGCGCTGGCGGCGAGTCTCGGCGGAGCCGGCCCACAGGTCGGTGTGCTTCCACAGCACGCCGAAGTCCTCCTCGTGCATGCACACGGCGTTCTTCAGCGTCTTGGGGGTGCCGAACTCGTCGGCGATCACGGCGTCGAAGTAGGTGATGTCGCCGACGCAGTCGCAGCCGAGTTCGAGGGCGTTCGCGTAGCGGCCCACCATGTACTCGCCGGTGTCGAAGTAGTTCTGCCACGACCGGACCGGCGAGGGATCGCCGTACGGCACCACCATCTCGGCGATGGACGCGCGGTGGATGATCGGGCGGACCCGGTCACCGTCGGCGAATCCGAGCTGATGGAGGACGAGACCCTCACGGGCGTCGAAACCGACGCGGAAGGACCACTTCTCCCAATCGACGTGGTTGCCGTCGACGACGAAGCTGGGTCCCTCGGGCTGGGTGATCTCGATGGGCTTCTGGGTGGTGCGCAGGGGGCCGGTGACGGCGAGATCGTCGAAGTTGCCCGACTCCTCGGGGATCGGGACGGCGCCGAGGTCGAGAACATCGGTGACGGTCCGGTTCATGACGTCGACGAATCCGACGAGCCCGTCGATCGGGTGGGCCCAGGCATGGTCCTTCGGGTGGTCCTGGCGGAACGCGAGCCCCCGGAGGATCCGGGTGCCCGTCTCGCCGGGGTAGTCGAAGACACCCGCCGAGAGGGGAGCGACCCGGACGTCGGCGACGTCGAGTCCGCGGGCGGCGAGCGCGGCGAGCCAGCGTTCGTCGGCGGCCAGTACCTGCTCGACGAGCTCGAACTCCTCGTCCAGGACGGGCATCTGACCGTCGCGGGCGGCGTCGAGGGTCACCGAGCTGATCACCGACCGCTGGGTCACGGACACCACGACGTCCACCGCGTTCGGCGACGAGATGTCGTGCAGCAGAACGCGGAATCGGCGATCGGTCTCCGGGGACTCAGCCGTGTACAGCGTCGACTTGTCCGGTTCCTCGAGGCCGACGTAGACGAATCTCGTCTGCTCGGTCAGCGCGTCGGCGGCCTCGAGGATCTCGCGGAGGGAGGCGATTTCTTCGACGGTCGGCAGCGACAGCGGGTGGTCGATACGCGCAGGGGAAAGGGTGGGCATGTCGCGATCCTTTGGTTCTACGGATGTTGAATAAAAAGCTTAGTGACGTACGTTACAGCCGAGGTGCCCTCGTGTAAACAGTGAGTTTCGCGCCCGAACATACTGACCGTTCGGTCAATAATGCCGCGCTAACAGATTCCGGGGCAACGTTTTTGGTGGAGACGCTGACGGCTCAGAGCGCGGCGAAGAACTGCTCGAGCATCTCCAGCTGACGTGCCGCCGACGTTTCGCCCGGCGTGAGGACACCCAGAATCTGCATGCCCATCATCATGTTCAGAAGTTGCTCGACCACGATGCTGACGTCGATGTCGCCAACGGTGCCCTCCTCGCGCGCCTGATCGAGGAAGACGGCCATCTGCTCGCGCCAATTGTCCATCGTCCGGCGGTTGGTGGCGGCCATCTGCTCGTCGTACATGGCCCGCGGCCACAGCGAGGCGGCGATCCGGGCCTCGAGGAGTTGCTCCTCGTTGATCGGCATC
The DNA here is from genome assembly GCF_001583455.1 of Rhodococcus sp. LB1. Taxonomy (NCBI): domain Bacteria; kingdom Bacillati; phylum Actinomycetota; class Actinomycetes; order Mycobacteriales; family Nocardiaceae; genus Rhodococcus; species Rhodococcus sp. LB1. The sequence goes on from NZ_LTCZ01000068.1 coordinate 34,560, forward strand.
ACTTCGCGGCACAGGATGCGCAGCGCGTCGAGCCCGGTCGCGTCGCCGAGCGCCTCCGCGATCCGGCGGTCGGTGGCCTCGGAGATGTGCTCGTACGACGTCCGGAGGATCTCGTCCTTGCCGGCGAAGTAGTGACTCAGGGCGCCGTTGGTGTAGCCGGCCTCGGTGGCGATGTCGCGCATGTTGGCGGCGTCGATACCGCGGGCGGCGATCAACCGCCAGGCGGCGGCGGTGATGCTGCGCCGACGCTCGTCGTGATCCACGAGCTTAGGCACGACGCGTACCTGCCCCACCAGCGATCATGCGACCACGGTATCAATGAGCTCCGCCGAGATTGAGAACGACCACTCCCGAGACGACGAGACCCAGGCCGAATACCTTCGTCGCGGTCAGCGGCTCGCCGAGAAACGCCGCGCCGATCGCGACGATCGCCGCCGTCCCGAGCCCCGACCACATGGCGTAGGCGATGCCGACCGGCACCGTCTTGACCGCCTGCGACAGGAACACGAACGCGAGAATGTACCCGGTGAGGCACCCGACCGTCGGCCAGAGCTTCGTGAAGCCCTCGGTGGACTTCAACAGGCTCGTTCCGAATACCTCGGCGGCGATCGCGGCAATCAGGAACACGTACGGCATGGGGACAGGGAACCATGCCGGGAGCGGCGGAGCGTGCATCGCCCTACCGCTCCCGGCCGTGCCGATCTACGAGTACATGATGACGCCGCGGACGTTCTCGGCCTTCCGCATCGCCTCGTAGCCGTCGTTGATCCGATCGAGTGTGTATGTCCTCGTGATCATCTCGTCGAGCTTCAGCTGACCCTCCATGTACAGGCGGAGCAGATGGGGGATGTCGAACCGGATGTTCGCGTTGCCGAACCACGCGCCCTTGAGCGTCTTGCGCATCGCCGTCAGATCGAACAGATTCAGGTCGACGTCGTTCTGTGTGATGTCGCCGACCGACACGTGGACGCAGGTGCCGCCCTTGGCCACCAGGCTCATCGCCGGCGCGATGATGCGGCCACTCGCGTTCGCGACGGTGATGAGCACCTTGTCGGCGAGCTGGCCCCACGTCAGATCCTGGAGGAGCGGCAGCGCCTCGTCGATGCTCGCCGCGGTGTGGGTCGCGCCGAAGATCTTGGCCTGCTCCCGCTTGAATTCCGACGGGTCGACGACCACGACGTGCCGGGCCCCGGCGAGCGCTGCGCCCTGGACCGCCCCGCACCCGACGCCGCCCATGCCGATCACGACGACGGTCTCACCGGCCTGGACGCCGGCCGCGTACACCGACGACCCCCAGCCGGTCGTGACACCACAGCCGACCAGCGCCGCCTTGTCGAGGGGAATGTCCTTCGTGATCTTGACGCACGACGCCTCGTTGACCACGGTGTACGGCGAGAACGTCCCGATCAGGCACTGGATGGCGGCGTCCTTGCCGCGAACGTGATGCCGCGCCGTGCCGTCCGAGATCTGCCAGCCCTCGAGCAGGTGGGCTCCCAGGTCGCAGATGCTGGACTGGCCGGTCGCGCACTGCCGGCACCGGCCGCACGCGGGGATGAATCCGAGAGCGACGTGATCGCCCTTCTCGACGCTGGTGACACCGGGCCCGACCTCGAGCACGACTCCGGCGCCCTCGTGGCCACCGATGAACGGGTAGTACTCGAGCGGCACGCTGCCGTCCCGGACATGCTCGTCCGAGTGGCACATCCCCGACGCCGCCAACTGCAGCAGCACTTCACCGTGCTTCGGCGGGTCGAGTTCCAGTTCTTCGATCTGCCACGGCTGACCGGGCTCCCACAGCACTGCTGCCTGGGTCTTCATAAGTCCTGCTCCTGTCCGACGACGTCGATGCGGTGGGGATCAGAGGACGATCGTGACGACCTTCTCCTCGGTGTTGGCTTCGATTCCGGCCCAGCCGAGTTCGCGGCCGGTGCCGCTGGTCTTCATGCCGCCCCACGGCAGGGCGGGGTCGATCGGTGCCCAGCCGTTCACCCCGACCGCTCCGGCACGGACCTTGCCGGCGAGAGTGTGGGCGTGCGACACGTCGCGCGTCCAGATGGTCGCGGCCAGCCCGTAGTCGGTGGCGTTGGCGATCGCGATCGCTTCGTCGGTGGTGTCGAACGGGATGACGGTCCCGACGGGGCCGAAGATCTCTTCCTTCGCGATCTTCATGTCGTTGTTCGCGTCGGCGAAGATGGTCGGCTGGACGAAGAACCCGTCCAGGTCCGGGCGGCCACCGCCGGCGACGACGCGTGCGCCCTCGCTGCGTCCGGCCTCGATGTAGCCGAGGACGGCGTCGCGCTGCTTGGCGTTGACCAGGGCTCCCATGGTGGTGGCGGGATCGAACGGGTCGCCGAGGACCTGGGCGGACGCGGCGGCGGCGAGACCGTCGACCACCTGCGAGTACAGCGACCGGTGCACCAGGATGCGCGTGCCCGCGGCGCAGACCTCGCCCTGGTTGAAGAACAGCCCCATCGCGGTGCCGTTCAGGGCAGCCTCGAGGTCGGCGTCGGGAAGGATGATCTGCGGTGACTTGCCGCCGAGTTCGAGGGTGGTCCGCTTGAACGTGTCGGCGGCGCGCTTGGCGATGATCCGGCCGACGCGGGGGCTGCCGGTGAAGCTGATCTTGTCGATACCGGGGTGGGCCGCGAGCGCGTCGCCGGCGACCTCGCCCAGTCCGGGCACGATGTTGACGGTGCCTGCGGGCAGTCCGGCCTCCACCAGGAGACTCGCGAGGTGCAGGATCGACAGCGGTGCGTCCTCCGGCGGCTTCACCACCAGGGTGTTCCCGGCGGCGAGCGCGGGGGCGATCTTCCACGCCGAGATCATCAGTGGGGTGTTCCACGGGACGATCGCGCCGATCACGCCGACCGGTTCGCGGACGGTGTACGAGTGGGTGGGCTGGCCGAAGTAGCCGGCGGTCGGGATGGACTGGCCGGTGATCTTGTCGGCCCAGCCGGCGAAGTGACGGAACGTGCCCGCGGCCATCGGGATGTCGAGAATGGTGGGCTGGCCGACGGGCTTGCCGACGTCGAGGGCCTCGAGTCGGGCCAGGAGTTCGCCGTCGCGTTCGATCAGGTCGGCGATCTTGTTCAGGATTCGTCCGCGGGCGGCGCCGGGCAGTGAACCCCATTCACCGTTCAGCTGCGTGCGGGCGGCCCGGACCGCGTCGTCGATGTCCTGGGCGGTGCCGGACGCGATCTGGGCGAGGGGGCGAGCGGTGGCCGGATTCAGATCCGTGAACGTCCCGCCGTCCGACGCCGCGCGCCACTGCCCGCCGATGAACAACTCGGTCGCGGTTCCATCAGGAAGTCCTGTGGCACTGACGTTCTCGTGTACTGCGGTCATGGCGTCAACTCTCCCGGTGATGTTGTGATGGCTGTCACAAGCATGCGGGCGGAGGCGCGGCGTCGTCTTGCACGCATGCGCATGGTTGTTGCTCGTATGCGCACCGATTCGCCGTCCGGTGTAGTGAGTCGCGGTTTCCTGACAGTAAACGGCGCTGTTACGATGCGGACGTGACCACTCGACCCGAGACCGAGGTCCACCGCGACACGGGAGACCCAGCGCCCGTCGAGCGTGAGGTGCCGTCCGATACGCCGACCGGGCCCGATCTCGAGAAGGTGATCGCCAGGCAGGTCCGGTCGCTCCGCAAAGCCAGTGGACTCTCAGTGGGGGACATGGCGGCCAAAGTCGGAATCTCGAAGGCCATGCTGTCCAAGATCGAGAACTCGCAGACCTCGTGCAGTTTGTCGACGCTGGCGCGTCTGGCGGCAGGACTCGACGTGCCCGTGACCTCCCTGTTCCGGGGTGCCGACACCGCACGCGACGCCGTGTACGTCGAGGCGGGCCACGGTGCGGTCATCGTCGGACGGGGCACCCGGGTGGGGCATCACTACGAACTTCTCGGCGCCCTGCGCGGGCAGCACAAGCGGCTCGAACCCGTGCTGGTCACGCTCACCGACTCCAGCGAGACGTTTCCGCTCTTCCAGCACGCCGGCACCGAACTGCTCTACATGCTCGAAGGCGTCATGGTCTACGGGCACGGTGAAGCCGAGTACACACTGCGGCCGGGTGATTCACTGCTGCTCGACGGCGAAGGTCTGCACGGTCCCAACGACCTCGTGCGGTTGCCCATCCGGTTCCTCGCCGTCACGGCGTACCCGGACCATCACGAGGACTGACGGCAGAATCGGGATTTCGACCTTCCTTCGCCCCCGCGCCGGCGCGTAGAGTGGCGGATGGTTCGAAAGGTCGTGGTTACCGTGATAACGACAGTTCAGATAGCGTCCGAAGGCAAGGCCGCGCTGCCCTTCGACCGCCTCGAGCCGGTTCACCTGGCCACCGCGGGCACGATCGGCCTCTACTATTTCGACTACGGGACCGATGCGCGGATGAACCCGAACGATCCCGGCGATTTCTACGTCGTTCAGATCCCTCTGTCGGGTACGGCCCGAATCACCTCTGGCGCAGAGGAGTTCGATTCGACGATGTCGGTCGCGTCGATTCTGCAGCCGGGCCGCCCGGCAACCATGCAGTGGCACGAAGGGCAGACTCAGCTGATCATCCGACTCGCGCGCCGAAGCCTCGAGGAGCACTTGCAGGAGATTCTCGGGACTCCACTGAGTGAACCCCTGCGATTCGAGACTCGGATGGAACTGGAAAGCCCCGCAGTCCGCGGGTGGCGGGAGGCAGTCGAACTTCTGGAGCACGAAGTGGCGAATCATGCCTCCATTACTGCCGATTCGGCCGCAATGGAGGAATTCGACCTGATCGTGCTGAGCCAGTTCCTTTCCGCTCAGCCGAACAACTACAGCGCGAGGCTTCGGAATCTGGCTCAGAGCTTGACCTAGCTGGACACCGGCAGTGGCCCTGCCCCGCGGAGTGCTGCGGGGCAGGGCCACTGTCCGTGTCGGACGCTGGATCAAGCCTTGGCGGGGTCCACCGCCCTGGTGGTGATCGCTTCTGCCCCGAGCACCGCGTCGGCGCCGTGCTTCGAGGCACCGGTGAGGCCGACGGCGTCGAGCACGTACGCCGTCTCGCCGTGAACGGCCACGTCGAGGCCGTCGTATTCGCTGTCCTGGTCGGCCCGGATGCCCATGAACTTCTTCAGTGCCAGGGCGATCACCAGCGTGACCACGAAGGAGTACGCGAGAACGGCTGCCACGGCGACACATTGGCGCCACAGCACGTCGACGCCGCCGCCGTAGAAGAGTCCCGTCGCGCCACTGGGAGCGGCCGGATCCGCGAGGAAGCCGATCAGAACGGTACCGAGGATGCCGCCGACCAGGTGCACGCCGACGACGTCGAGTGCGTCGTCGTAGCCGAGCCGGTACTTCCAGGAGACCGCGAAGCAGCAGACCGCGCCGGCTGCGCCTCCCACGACGAGCGCGCCGAGGGGTGAGACGGCGCCACAGGCCGGCGTGATGGCGACCAGTGCCGCGATCAGGCCCGATGCGGCGCCCAGCGACGTGGCGTGGCCTTCGCGCAGTTTCTCGACCACCAGCCAGGCGCAGATGCCGGCACACGACGCGGCGACCGTGTTGAGGATGACGACGGACGCACTGTTTCCGGCGGAGAGGGCCGAGCCTCCGTTGAACCCGAACCAACCGAAGAACAGGATTCCTGCGCCGAGCATGGTCAGGGGAAGGCTGTGCGGGCGCGGCGAGACGGGGAACGTCTTGCGGGCCCCGAGGACCAGGACGACCGCGAGAGCTGCAACGCCGGCATTGATGTGCACGGCCGTGCCGCCGGCGAAGTCGACGGCGCCGAGGGTGTTTGCGATCCATCCACCGATCACCGACCCGTCCTCGGAGTCGAACGCGAAGACCCAGTGGGCGACCGGGAAGTAGACGAACGTGGCCCACAGTCCGGCGAACACCATCCAGGCACCGAACTTCATCCGGTCGGCCAGCGCTCCGGAGATGAGCGCGACGGTGATGCCGGCGAACAACAGCTGGAACCCGGAGACCAGCGCGGGCGGCAGTCCGGGTTCGGCGGGGGCCTCCAGCAACGAGCTGGAGCCGAAGTACTCGAGGGGGTCGCCCAGGACGCCGAGACCGCCGAGGGAGTTACCCAGCACGGCGGAGTAGCCGAACACGATCCACAGCACGCCGACGACGGCGAACGCGCCGAACGTCATCATGGCCATGTTGAGGGTGTTGCGTACGCTGACCATTCCGCCGTAGAACATGGCCAGACCGGGCACCATGAGGCTCACTGCCGTGAAGGCCGCCAGAATCCAGGCGGTATCGGCCGCAGCGACTGCTTCGTTCATAGTCGTCCACCTTGATCGAGGATGGCAGGACACATGTAGCGTCCGCCGTTGGGAATCAATGTCTATCGTCAGTGAACCAAAGTGGAGATTGCGAAAATAGTGCGCCGCGTGACGAATGCGTAAAGGATTGATGTACCTATTTGTTGATAAACAACGTATCGTGACAGTAGACAGTCTGCGTGAGGAGAATCTGTGACTGCAGTTCGCGAGGCCCGCATCATCCGGCGCTCGGATCGCCGGAACACCCCGTGGGCGAACGGTGCGGGGACGACCGCGGAGATTGCCACCGGTGCCGCGTCCCGGTGGCGGTTCAGCGTCGCGACGCTCGACGGGAGTTCGACGTTCTCGCCGTTCCCCGAGGTGGACCGCATCTTCACGGTGATCGGCGACCACCCGGTGTCCCTCGACTTCGGCGGTGCCCCGACCGAGATTCGGCGCCTCCGTCCGACGCCGTTCGCCGGTGAACGCGGTCCCATCTGTGCGGCGGCAGGGCCGACCGAGGCGTTCAACGTCATGGTCCACCGATCCACGACCGCCGCCGCGGTGGACGTCGTCGAATTCGGGCCCGACCACGAGGTGGCCGCCGACGGTCGGGTGGCCGTCCTCGTACTGGTCCTGGACGGACGACTGACGACCGACCTCGGACCCGTCGACGCCGGTGACTGCCTCCTCGTCGAGCAGGGATCGGTCGGCACGTCCGGGCCGGCGTCGGTCGTGATCGCCGAGATCCTCGCCCGCACGTGAGTGGCAAAGCGTGCCGGGGCACACTTTGCCACTCACGTGCGGGGGTTACCTCGCGGTCGACAGGATCCGGCGTAGCCGCTCGATCGCGCGTTCCGTCGCGGGACGATCCTTCGCGATCAACTGGTGCATGATGAATCCCTCGATCGCCGAGTACACCAGCAGGGTCAGGTCTTCGTCGGCGGTGATGCCCAGGCGGGTCAGCGCCTGGGACGTCGCCTCGATGTACGTGGCGTACAGCAGTTTCACGTGCGGGTCGAGGCGTGGCGTGCGCCGGGACTCGAGCATCAGCTCGTACTGGAAGACCTGGAGGTCGGGGTCGCGGGCGACGAGGTCGGTGAGGTGCTCGACGAAGTGGTCGAGCGACGATCCGGCGGCGATGTCGGCGAAGACGCTCGCGCTCTTGTCCAGTGCGTAACGGAGTGCGGCGTCGACGAGGGCGTCCGTCGACCCGACACTGTGCAGGACGCCCTCGTCCGCGACGCCGGCCTCACGGGCGACGGCCTGGGTCGTCAGACCGCGCAGGCCGTCGCGGGCGATCACGGAGACCGTCGCGAGAACGAGGTCGAGAGCCTGATCGCTCTGGGATGCCGGCCTCCGCGGCCGCCGGTCGGCCAGCGTCACGGTGCGACATTCCCATGGGTCAGCAGCCATCTCATGCCGGGTTCCCGGGTGCGGCTGATGCCCTTGTATTCGGCCATGTCCACCGGGAGGTCCTCGAGCACCCGGTACAGCCGCTCGCCCCACTCCGCAACGGACGCGACGTCCCGGAACGGGAGCAGATACGTCCGGATCAGGAACATGACGGTGCCGGAGTGTGCGAGCCGGATCAGATGCTGCACTTCGGTTCTCAGGAACAGGCGGTCCCCGACTTCGTCCAATGGCCCGTCGGCGAGGGTGCGCCGGTCCTTCCCCCACTCGGGATAGGTCTCGGTCGACGTGTCGAGTTTGCCGTCCACGGTCAACGACCAGTTGGTGCGCCGGTAGCTCTGGCCGGGCTCGAGCCGCATCAGGAAGTTGTGTGCGCGGGTGATGATCTTCTCGCTGTGAATTCGCGGGACGGGGCCGTGAATTTCGAGGAAGCTCATGCCCACGTCGAATCCGAAGGACCAGTCCGCCGCGAACGTCACGAGTCCGGCGTCCCCCCACAATTCGCCCTCACGCTGGTCGAGCAGCACGACGTCTTCCTGGATCTGGCCGCAGATGTACACCAGCGGCGGCGCCGGCAACGTATCGAGATCCCCGAACACGAAGCTGTGCTCGATCCCGAGGAGGTCGTTCTTCCAGAACCAGCTGCCCTCGTGCCGTTCGAGGATCATGGTGCGGGGGTATTCGTCGGCAAGCATGCGCATCAGCGTGAGCATCGCGTCCCACGCGGCGGGGACCATGTGGGGCAGGCACTGGTGCCGCGACGGATCCTCGGCCAGGATGCGCTCGCGTTCGGCGAGTTCGCGGTGGTAGTCGGCGTCGATGGCGATGCGGGTGTCACCCCAGCTACCGGTGGCGGTGCCGGTGGGGTTTCCGGCCGGTTCGACGTTGGTGCTGTAGCGGTACCGGTCGCTTGGAAAGGGGAACGGAAAGCGCGCGATGTGGTCGGCGCGCGAGTCGGTAGTTGTCACAGATCCAGCTCCAATCGGTCTCCTGCGGAACGTGATACGCACGGCATGATCGAATCTCCGGAGGCCTTCTCCTCCTCGGTGAGGAAGAGGTCGCGGTGTTCGATCTCGCCGCCGCGAACCGACAGCCGGCATTCGCCGCACACACCCTGCCGGCAGAGGTTCGGGACGTTGATTCCCTTGTCCAGCAACGCTTCGAGGAGGCTGGTTCCCGAGGGCACGGGCACGATCATTCCGGTGCGCCCGAGCGTGGCGGCAAAGGGCGCCCCCTCGGGCAGCGCTCCCGCCCCGAATGCCTCCGAGTGCACGCGCCCCGGCGGCCAGCCGCAGTCGCGGGCCCACTCGGCCACCGCCGCGATCATCGGCGCGGGACCGCACGTGTAGACGTGAGTACCGAGCGGCTGGTCCGCCAGCTTGGGGACGAGGCGGTCCGCGAGTTCTCCGGGCGTGGAGACCGTGATCATCCGGTCACCGCACAGCGCCGCCAACTCGTCGGCGTGCGCTCCCGACTGGTCGCGGAAAGAGTAGATCACTTCGAACGAACGACCCCACTCGAGCGCGGCTCGGACGTGCGACAGGATCGGCGTGACGCCGATTCCACCCGCGACCAGCAGGTGGTGCCGAGCATTGAGCACGGGCGCGAACGCACTCCGCGGAAGGCTCACACGGATGCGCTGATCCGGCTGGAGGTCGTGGACCCAGCGCGAACCCCCGTGGCCGTTCTCGTCGAGCCGGACCGAGATCGCGTAGTGGTCCGGCTCGATCGAGGGGCCGGTGAGCGAGTAGGAATTCTGCCGACCCTCGGCCCAGGTGACGGCGATGTGGCTGCCCGGGGTGAACGACGGCAGGGTGCGGCCTGCCGGGTCCGCGAGGACGACGTGACGGATACCCGGGCACAGCAACCGTGCCTCGCGCACTGTCAGAGTGAGCCCTCCGGTGATGCTCTCGTCCGCAACTGTTTCGAGGGCCGTGGTCATGGCAGTTCCTCCGAGTCGGCTCGATATCCCAGGTAGGCGCTGTGGCGTCGGGAGTAGTGGTAGTAGACGGTGAGTTCGGCGGAGCAACCGGCGCACGGTGTCCGGCCGCCGATGGCGACCGGCACCGAGGGCGACGTGGTGTGGCAGTGCGCGCAGAACACGTCGCGCACCGGGGCGTCGGGGTCGATGATCGCGGCGATCTCGGCGGGCAACGCGCCTGCGGAGATCAGCCGAGCACGCACCGCCCCCACCATGCGCTCGGGGCCCGCCACGACGAACCGGCACCCGATGCGCGCCTCGGACAGCAGTTCGCCGAGCCCGCCGAACCCGGATCCGGCCTCGTCGTCCACGATCACCGTGCGAGTGGAAACGGGCGCCACGCGCTCGGACAGCTCGCGGATGACCTGCGCGCTGACCGAGCGCTCCGAGACCAATACGTAGCGGGTGACGAGAGCGCCCGCTGCGAGGTCGTCGACGGCCGAGTAGTCGGATCGCCACCGTGGGACGCTGGTCGACCTCATCGATACCGCCATCGTGGATCAGGGAGCGAAGGAACGGTGGCCGACGAAGTAGGCCAGTGCGCGGTCGGGTGTGGTGAAACGGATACGCGAGCCCCTGGGGAAGAAGATCGCATCCTTCGCCTTCGCCACCTCGACCTGGCCGGTGTCGAGGTTCTCGAGGGTGAGCTCCCCTTCGAGGACGACCTTCATCTCGTCGTAGGCGTAGTAGTAGTCGAGCGGTGCGTCGGTGCGCTGGAGTTCGAAGTAGCCGGCCGACATCTCCGAGCCGTCCGGGTTGGCGAAGACGTCGTCGATGTATCCCTTGGTGCCCGGGTATTCCGAGACCGGCATCTGAGGCAGGTTCTCGTGGAATCCAGCGGTGACGCGGAACGGGACGGCGGTGGGCTTGTCGGTCGTGGTCATGGGTTCTCCCTGAAGGTGTGGTGAGTTGGGTCCGAGACCTCCCCTGTATGAAACGAGGAGTAGCAACAGGAAACCACAAGACGTATTTCGATGACGTAAATCAATCCGGCGAGGCCGGAAACGTGCAGATCAGCGCGAGGATAGATATTGAAAGAGCGTTTGAGCGACGTGATTTGGTGATGCACCAACAACGTTGCCGTAACACGATCGACATAGTAGAACTGTTTCATAGTGAACAACGGCGATTCATGAGGTGAAACGAACCGCTACTCAAGCCGACAGCGCCCGATCATCCGGCCGAATGAAGGAAGCAACGTGACACAGACAGCAAAGTTCGTGATCGTCGGTGGGGGACTCGAAGGTCTCGCCATCGCGTGGTCGCTCGCGGACCGCGGAGAGACCGACGTTCTGGTCCTCGAGCGTGGCACCCTGTGCTCGGGCATGACCGGCAAGTCCAGCGGCGTGGTCCGGTGCCACTACGGGACGCCGTCGCTGGCGGCGATGTCGTGGTACGGCGTCGACATCTTCACCAGGGCCACCGAGATCTTCGGCGACGACATGGCAATCCGTCAGTGCGGATACGTGGTCGGCGTCGGTGAGAACAACATCGACCCGCTCAAGGCGAACGTCGCGATGATGCAGGGCCTCGGTATCGACGTCGACTACATCGGCCACGACAAGATGGCCGAACTGTGGCCGGGGCTGCATCTCGACGACTTCGCCGCCTTCGCGTACGAGCCCCTCGGTGGCCGCGGTGAGGCGTACATGGCCGGTATGGCGTTCGGTGCGTCCGCCCGCAGGCTGGGCGTCACGATCCGTCAGAGCACACCGGTGACGTCGCTGCTACAGAACGCCGACGGCCGCGTCTACGGGGTCACGCTCGCGAACGGCGACGAGGTGCATGCCGAGCACGTGATCCTCGCGACCGGCCCGTGGGCGCCCGAACTCGGTGCCGGAGTCGGCGTCGACATTCCGGTGAAAGCGCAACGGGCGCAGCTCGTCCTGATCGACCAGGGAGTCCCCACCCCGGAGGTGCCGGTGCTGTCGGACCTGGCCGGACTGCAGTACATCTGCCGCGAGCCCAACGGCGAACTCCTCGTCGGGAACAGCGACCACGCCGCGCCGCAGTACATCGATCCCGACAACTACAGCAACCGCGCCGACGATTCCACCATCGAGAAGAACATCATGAAGCTGGGCAACCGCCTGCCCGACATGCCCGACCCGCGGATCACGTCGAGCTACGTCGGTGCGTACGACGTCACTCCCGACTACAACCCGATCATCGGACCGGCCCCGGTCGACGGTCTGTTCCTCGCCACCGGGTTCTCCGGTCACGGTTTCAAGATCTCACCGGCGGTCGGGCGCCTCGTCGCCGACATGCTCCTCGACGACGGCACGACCACCCTCCCGAACGTCGAGCCGTCCGACTTCCGCTACTCGCGCTTCGAGGAGGGCGATCTCCTCTTCAGCCTGCACCCCTACGAGGGCGCCGGCGAGATGCGCTGACCCACAGACCACCTCACCCGTAGACCACCAGTTCAGGAGCTCCCCATGGCTGTCGACACTGCTGACGCGTTCACCGCGCAGAACATCGTGACATCCCCACCGCAGACCTTGTCCGAGGTGGCCCGGGCCACCGGAACCACCTTCATCCTCGCCCTGTTCGTGACGCTGTCCGGAAAGCCGTGCGCCAAACTCGTCCCGATCGAGGCCGTCGAGCAGCTTCAGGACGACGGCGTGGGCTTCGCCGGGTACGCGGCGGGGCACATGGGGCAGGAGCCGAGGGACTCCGATCTCGTTGCCGTACCGGATGTCTCGTCGTTCACGCCGATCCCGTTCGTGAAGCCCGGACTGGCGATCGTGCACTGTGATCCGCACGTGGAGGGAAAGCCCTGGCCGTATGCGCCGCGGGTGATCCTGAAGGAGACGCTGAAGAAGGCGTCCGACCTCGGCCTGTCCGTCAACGTGGGCGCGGAGATCGAATACTTCCTCGTCCACCGCACCGGAGACGGCGCCCTCACCACCGCGGACACCGCCGACGTCAGCCGTCAGCCGTGTTACGACGCCCGCGACGTCACCCGAATGTACGACCATCTGACCGAGGTGTCCGCGGCCATGAACGCGCTCGGGTGGGGCAACTACGCCAACGACCACGAGGACGGCAACGGGCAGTTCGAGCAGAACTTCGACTACGCCGACGCGATGACCACCGCCGACCGGGTCATCACCGCAAGGTACCTGCTGTCGGTGATCGCCGAGAAGCGCGGCATGAAGGCCACGTTCATGCCCAAACCCTTCTCCGACCGCACCGGTTCCGGCATGCACCTGCACCTGTCGCTGTGGAACGACGCCGGCTCGGTGTTCCCGGACGGGGACGACCCCAAGGGGCTGGGACTGTCGAGGACGGCGTACGCGTTCATCGCGGGGATCCTCGAGCACGCGTGCGCACTGCAGGGTGTGATCGCGCCGACCGTCAACTCGTACAAGCGGACCGGCGCCACGTCGACGAGCAGCGGCGCGACCTGGTCGCCGCGGTACGCCACGTACGGCGGCAACGACCGCACCCACTACCTCCGGGTGCCGGACAAGAACCGGGTGGAACTGCGCGGCGGCGACGGCTCGGCCAACCCCTACCTCGCCGCGGCCGCCGCCATCGCCGCCGGCCTGGACGGCATCGAACGGGATCTCGACCCCGGCACCCCCGGATCCGGCGACAGTCCCAGCGACATGCTGCCGATGACGCTGCTGCACGCGATGGACGCACTGGAATCGGATCCGGTCGTGACGGGCGCCCTGGACGTCGCGGGCCCCGGGGTCGCCGAGTACTTCGCGACACTCAAGCGCGAGGAGTTCTTCGCCTGGCACAACACCGTCTCCCCCTGGGAACTCGACCACTACCTGACAGCGTTCTGACAGACCTCCCGAAAGGAGACATCCATGTGTGGAATCGTCGGACTTCACCTGCGTGAGCCGTCCCTCTACCCACAACTCGGCGCCCTGCTCACCGACATGCTCGGTCAGATGTGCGACCGCGGACCCGATTCCGCAGGCATGGCGATTTACGGGGACCGGGCCTGGTCCCCGGTCGGTGAGTCCACGGTCTCGCTGCTCGACTGCCCCGTCCCCGCAGCGGAACTCGCCGCAACGCTGTCGGCGTCCCTCGACACCACCGTCACCGGAATCGACCTGCACCCGACGACGATCCTGCACGGCGTCGTCGGCGCGGCAGACCTCGCGGCGGCCGTGCGCAGTGTGGTGCCCTCGGCCCGGGGCATCGGCTTCGGTGACGACCTGACCGTCCTCAAGGGCGTCGGAAACCCCATCGACCTGGCGAACCGGTTCGGGCTGCCGTCGGCGAGCGGCTGGCAGGGTGTCGCGCACACCCGCATGGCCACCGAATCCGCGGTGACCGCCGAGGGTTCGCACCCGTTCTCCGTCGGCCCCGACCAGTGCCTCGTCCACAACGGCTCGTTCTCGAACCACATGAGCATCAAGCATCAGCTCGAACGTGACGGCGTCGTGTTCGACAGCGCCAACGACACCGAGGTCGGGGCGCGGTTCGTCGCCAAGCAGCTCGCCGAGGGCATCGACCTGGAGAAGGCGCTGCTGATGCTGAACGAGACGTTCGACGGCTTCTACACCCTGCTCGTCTCGACGGCCGACTCGTTCGCCGTGGTCCGGGACGCCATCTCCTGCAAGCCCGCCGTCATCGCCGAGACCGACCAGTGGGTCGCGATGGCCTCCGAATACCGCGCCCTGGCGAACCTGCCCGGCGTCGACAACGCCCGAATCTTCGAGCCCGAACCGGAAGAGGTGTACGTATGGCACCGGTAGCCACCACCGAAGCGACTGTCCTGAACCTCGAGACGTCGAGTACCCGTGCCGTCAACGAGCGGCTCACCTCCCCAGAAGCCCCGAAGACGGTCACGGTCACCGGCCCGCAGGGCGCGCACGCGCTGGCCTGCGGCCTCGACTCCGACATCGACGTCACCATCGAAGGACACGTCGGCTACTACTGCGCCGGCATGAACCAGCATGCGACGGTAACCGTCACCGGCAACGCCGGAGTCGGGGTCGCCGAGAACATGATGTCGGGAACGGTGCACGTCAAGGGCGATGCGTCGCAGTCCGCGGGCGCCACCGCCCACGGCGGCCTCCTCGTGATCGACGGCAATGCCGCTGCGCGCTGTGGCATCTCGATGAAGGGCGTCGACATCGTCGTCGGCGGCAACATCGGCCACATGTCCGCGTTCATGGGTCAGGCCGGACGTCTCGTCGTTCTCGGCGACGCCGGCGAGGCCCTCGGCGACTCGCTGTACGAGGCCCGCATCTACGTGCGCGGCACCGTCGCCTCCCTCGGCGCCGACTGCATCAAGAAGGAGATGCGCGAGGAGCACCTGACGGAACTGCGGGAGCTGCTGGATCTGGCCGGTTTCGACGCCGACCCGTCCGAGTTCACCCGCTACGGCTCTGCCCGCAAGCTCTACAACTTCCACGTCGACAACGCCAGCGCGTACTAGGAGAACCGTCATGAACACCCCGAACCCGGCCCTGCGCGAATCGGCGACGTTCGACCGCGGCGTCATCTCCGAGATCCAGCGGGCCGCCGAGACCGGCATCTACGACATCCGCGGTTGGGGTGCCAAGCGCACGCTGCCGCACTTCGACGACCTGCTGTTCCTCGGCGCGTCGATGTCGCGGTACCCGCTCGAGGGCTACCGTGAGAAGTGCGACACCGACGTCGTGCTCGGCGACCGCAACGCCAAGTTCCCGCTGCACCTGGACATCCCGATCACCATCGCCGGCATGAGCTTCGGGGCACTGTCCGGGCAGGCGAAGGAAGCCCTCGGCCGCGGCGCCAGCGAGGTCGGCACGTCCACCACCACCGGTGACGGCGGCATGACCCCCGAGGAGCGGGGACAGTCGAAGAACCTCGTCTACCAGTACCTGCCGTCCCGGTACGGGATGAACCCGGACGACCTCCGCAAGGCCGACGCCATCGAGATCGTCCTCGGCCAGGGCGCCAAGCCCGGCGGCGGCGGAATGCTCTTGGGGCAGAAGATCACCGAACGCGTTGCCGGGATGCGCACCCTCCCCATGGGCGTCGACCAGCGGTCGGCGTGCAGGCACCCCGACTGGACCGGTCCCGACGACCTCGCCATCAAGATCATCGAACTCCGCGAGATCACCAACTGGGAGAAGCCGATCTACATCAAGGTCGGCGCCACCCGCACCTACTACGACGTGAAGCTCGCCGTGAAGGCCGGCGCCGACGTCGTCGTGGTCGACGGCATGCAGGGCGGCACCGCCGCCACGCAGGACGTGTTCATCGAGCACGTCGGCATCCCCACCCTGGCCGCGATCCCGCAGGCGGTCCAGGCGCTGCAGGAACTCGGGGTGCATCGCAAGGTACAGCTCATCGTGTCGGGGGGCATCCGTAGCGGCGCCGACGTCGCGAAGGCCATGGCCCTCGGGGCGGACGCCGTCGCCATCGGCACCGCCGCCCTGATCGCGCTGGGCGACAACAGCCCCCGCTACGCGAAGCAGTACGAGGAACTGGGCTCGGCGGCCGGGTTCTACGACGACTTCCAGGCCGGCAAGGACCCCGCCGGCATCACCACCCAGGACCCGGAACTGTCGAAGAACCTCGACCCCGTCGAGGGCGGACGGCGGCTCGCGAACTACCTGCGGGTGCTCACCATGGAGGCGCAGACCCTCGCCCGCGCCTGCGGCAAGTCGCACCTGCGCAACCTCGAACCCGAGGACCTCGTCGCCCTCACCGTCGAGGCGTCGGCGATGGCCCGCGTGCCCCTCGCCGGAACCACCTGGATCCCCGGCGCCCTGTAGGCGGCTCCGCCGCCCGTGCGTGCTTGAGGAGTCCAGGGACTCGCTAACCACGCACGGGCGCGAAGCGCCTACCGGCTTTGACACTATGAGTAGAGGACCGAGAACATGACTTCCTTCGATTCGCTCTGGGCGAGCATCCTCGATGTGGGACAGCACAAGTCGACCAGGGGATACCGAAGATTCGCGTGGAACGACGCCGACATGACGCTGCGCGAATGGTTCTCGGACTGTGCGCAGGCTCGTGGCATGAGCGTCGAGGAGGACCGCAACGGCAATCTGTGGGCGTGGTGGATGCCCGAGGGCTGGGACGGCGACCCTCGCGACGCGTTCGTCACCGGATCGCACCTCGACTCGGTACCCGACGGCGGCGCCTACGACGGACCGCTGGGGGTGGTGTCCGCGTTCGCCGCGATCGACCTCGTCCGCGAGCGGGGGATCACGCCGACGCGTCCGGTGGCGGTCGCGGCCTTCTCCGACGAGGAGGGCGCACGGTTCGGTGTCGCGTGCGTCGGCTCGCAACTGTCCACCGGGGCAGTGGCACCCGCCCGTGCCCTCGCGCTGCGGGACAACGATGGCATCAGCCTCGGCGAAGCACTGGTCGGCGCCGGCCGCGACCCGCACCATCTCGGCGAGGACCCCGACCTGGTCGACCGCGTCGGCGTGTACGTCGAGTTGCACGTCGAGCAGGGACGCGCCCTCGACCTGATCGACAGTCCCATCGCCGTGGCCTCGTCGATCTGGCCGCACGGCCGGTGGCAGTTCGTGTTCTCCGGAGAGGCCAACCACGCCGGCGCCACCCGGCTCGTCGACCGCCGCGACCCGATGCTCGCGTTCGCGTCCTCGGTCCACACGGCCCGGACCGCCGCGACGCTGCACGAGGCGGTCGCGACGTTCGGAAAGGTGCGGGTACTTCCCAACGGTGCCAACGCCATTCCGTCGGAGGTGCGGGCGTGGCTCGACGCGCGGGCCGCCGACGAGGAGACGTTGACGAAGCTGGTGCAGCAGATCACCGCCGAGGCGCAGGCCTACGCGGCCGCCGACGGTATCGGTCTGGAGGTCGACGCCGAATCGGTCACGCCGATCGTCGAGTTCCCACACTCGACCCGGGAACGACTGCGCCGCTCACTCGCCCACCTGGGTGACATTCCCGTCCTCCCGACCGCTGCCGGGCACGACGCCGGAATCCTGTCCGCGAAGGTGCCCACCGCGATGATGTTCGTCCGCAACCCCACCGGGGTGTCCCACTCGCCCGACGAGTTCGCCGAAGCGGACGACTGCAACCGCGGCGCCGAGGCGCTGGCAGACGTGATGGCGGACTGGGTCACCGCCATGTGAGTGGCAAGGTGTGTCCGGGCACTCTTTGCCACTCACGTCAGGAGGTGGGCCGCCACTCCTCCAGTTGCTCGACAGCGGTGTTCGCGACCGCGACGGCCTCGTCCCGGTTGACCCGCGACAGCAGGAGCGCGCTGACGGACAGTGACGTCAGGAGTCGGGTCCGGTGTGCCAGGGTGGTCGTCGACGCGTCCGGGTCGTGGGCCCGGAGAGCGTGGGCGAGCGCCCCGGACAGTTCGCGCTGGTATGCGTCGACGACGGACCGTTGCGTGTCGTCGTGCGCGGCGAAACCGGCGGCACTGTTGAGCAGCAGGCAGCCGCGTCCGGGGGTTTCGTCGGGGAGAGACGCGAGGGCGTCGGCGAGGCTGCGGTAGTAGCGCTCGGCGGCGTCGGGGCGGGTCGGCTCGTCGGTCAGGATGCGGAGCCGGGGGCGAACCACCCGGTCCAGGTAGTCGTGCACCGCGGCGTCGAAGAGCCCGCGTTTGCTGGTGAACGCGTTGTACAGGCTCGATCGATTCAGTCCGGTGACGCGTTCGAGGTCGGGTATCGACGTGGCTTCGAAGCCCTTGTCCCAGAACAGGTCGCGGGCGCGGCCGACCACTTCGGCCGTGTCGAAATCCTGCGTGCGCGGCATGACGATCCTCACTCCTTGTTGTGAAACGACCATTTCAGTATATATTGAAATGGTCAGTTCAGAACGAGGAGGAGTTTCGTATGGTCGCCGCGGGTCTTGTTCTTGCCGCACTCGCCAGTGCGCTGCACGTGTACATCTTCGTGCTCGAGTCCGTCCTCTGGACCGCTCCGCGCACCCGCGCGACGTTCGGGACCAGTGTCGAAGAAGCCGGCGCCACCAAGGAGCTTGCCTTCAACCAGGGCTTCTACAACCTCTTCCTGGCGATCGTGACGGCAGTCGGCATCGTCGCCGTGATCATCGGCGCGACCGCCGTCGGTGCGGCTCTCGTCTTCGCTGGCGCGGGATCCATGCTCCTCGCGGCCCTCGTGCTCCTGCTGTCGTCGCCCGACAAGGCTCGCGCGGCGATCACGCAGGGAACACTTCCGCTGCTCGCGGTACTCCTCCTCGCGCTCGGACTGGCGCTGTGACCCCAGAAGTATCGAAAGGAACACCCGTGACGACGAGCACCCAGATTCAGCTGATCAACCGGCCGGTGGGCTGGCCCACCCAGGACGACTTCCGCATCGCGACCGTCGAGCTGCCCGACCTCGGGCCCGACCAGGTGCGGGTGGCCAACGAGTTCGTCTCGGTCGACCCCTACATGCGCGGCCGGATGAACGACGTGAAGTCGTACATCCCGCCGTTCGCGCTGGGCGAGACGATGACCGGCGGAGCTGTCGGTCGCGTCGTCGAATCCACCGCCGCCACGCATCCGGTCGGCTCGGTGGTGGTTCACGACCTCGGGTGGCGGGACGTCGCGCAGGGTGACGCCTCGGCGTTCCGCGTCGTCGAAGAGATTCCGGGAGTCTCGATCTCGGCCTATTTGGGGATTCTCGGACTGACCGGGCTCACGGCCTACGTCGGACTCGTGCACATCGCCCACCTGAAGCCCGGCGACTCCGTGTTCATCTCCGGCGCCGCGGGTGCGGTGGGGACCGCCGCCGGGCAGATCGCACGACTCGAGGGCGCGTCGCGCGTCATCGGATCCGCCGGGTCCGCGGAGAAGGTCGCACTGCTGACCGACCGTTACGGATACGACGCCGCATTCGACTACAAGCAGGCGCCGGTGCGCGACCAGCTTCGCGGACTCGCCGGTGACGGCATCGACGTCTACTTCGACAACGTCGGCGGCGACCATCTCGAGGCCGCACTCGACGTCATGCGCAACGGCGGACGCGCCGCCCTCTGCGGTGCCATCTCCGCGTACAACGCCACCGAGCGCACGCCGGGCCCCGACAACCTGGTGAATATCATCAGCCGCGGGCTCACCCTCGAGGGCTTCACCCTCGGCAACTACACGCACGTCTTCCCCGAGTTCGCCGCCAAGATGGGACCGTGGCTCGCGTCCGGCGACGTGGTTCACGACGAGACCGTCGTCGACGGCATCGAGAACTCGGTCGACGCGTTCCTGCAGCTCATGCACGGCGGAAATGTCGGCAAGATGCTGGTGAAGGTGGCGTAGCCACCCGTGCGTGGTTGAGGAGTCCAGAGACTCGCTAACCACGCACAGGCGCGTCAGCGCCTCACGGAGGAATACCGTTCGCGCACTTCGGGTGCCGGGTCGGCCTCGTAACGCCGGGTGGACGTCTGATCCCACTTGGGTGGTTCCGGGGTCTCGGCCAGCGTCCAGGCCGCCTGCCTGCAGGCGCCGATCGCGACGTACTCCGCCGGTTGCGGCACCAGGACCGGAGCCCCGAAGATGGCGGGCGCGAGTTCGCACAGTGCCTGTGAGCGGGCGCCGCCGCCGACGAGGAGGATGCGACGCACTGTGACCCCCTGGGCGGTCAGGTGGTCGATGCCGTCCGCCAGGCCGCACAGCAGCCCCTCGACCGCCGCGCGGGCGAGGTGGGCGGGGGTCGAATTGGCCAGCCGGAGTCCGTGAACGGAGCCGGTGGCGTTCGGCCGGTTGGGGGTGCGCTCACCCTCGAAATACGGCACCATCACCAGGCCGCCGCTGCCGGACGGTGCGGACAGCGCCAGCCGCGACAGCTCGTCGTGATCGACCCCCAGCAGGGAGGCGGTCGCGTCGAGCACCCGGGCGGCGTTCAGGGTGCACACGAGGGGCAGTTGGCGTCCGGTGGCGTCGGCGAAGCCGGCGACGAAACCGCCCGGATCGTTCGCCGGTGTCACCGATACCGCGGATACGACACCCGACGTTCCGACGGACACGACGACGTCGCCTTCCTGGGCGTCGAGAGCCAATGCGGCAGCGGCATTGTCGCCGGTACCGGGACCGACGGCGGCGCCCCACCGGGTTTCGCCGGTCTTCTCGGCCGGGCGAGCCACGCGCGGCACGGCGGGGGAGCGTCCGCGCAGCGCCAGCGACAGCAGGTCGGGTCGGTAGGAATCCGTTGCCGCGGAGAAGTATCCGGTGCCGCTGGCGTCGCCGCGGTCGGTGGCCAGGGTGTCGAGATCGGCTCTGCCGGTGAGCTGCCAGCCGAGCCAGTCGTGGGGCAGGCACACCGCGGACGTCCGGTCGGCGTTCGCCGGTTCGGAATCGGCGAGCCAGCGCAGCTTGCTGACGGTGATCGCGGCGAGGGGCACGACCCCCACGGCGTCCGCCCACGCGTCCGGACCACCGAGGTCGTCCACCAGCTGGGTGGCGGCGTCGGCGGAGCGAGTGTCGTTCCACAGCAACGCCGGACGCACGACCGTTCCGGCGTCGTCGAGGCACACCATGCCGTGCTGTTGCGCCCCGACCGATACCGCGGCGACGTCGTCCAGTCCGCCGGCGGCGGCGATGGCGCTGTCGAGGGCCGCAGCCCACTCCTGCGGGTCGACCTCGGTGCCGTCCGGATGCGACGCCCTGCCCTCGCGGACGAGTTCACCGGTGTCGGCGTCGCAGACGATGACCTTGCACGACTGGGTGGACGAATCGATGCCCGCGACGAGGGTCATTGCCGGACACCTGCCGCGCGATCCAGTGTCTCGCGGGTGGGGAGGTCCGCCCCGGCACGCGCGACCGTGAGACCCGACATCAGCACGGCATTGTCCAGCACGTTCCGCACCTCCTCCGGGTCGATTCTGTGGAGGGCGTTGCGGCTCTCAGCGCCGAGGAAGCCGTGTGACCAGAACCCGTCGAGGAGTCCGGCCATGAACGCGTCGCCCGCGCCGACCGTGTCGACTACCTCGACGCTGCGGGCCGCGACCTCGACGAGTCCGGCCGCGCAGACCGCGAATGCGCCCTCGGCGCCCTTCGTCACCGCCACCATCGCCGGTCCGCGGGTCAGCCACTCGCGGGCGATGTCGACGGGATCCCGTTCGGGGTCGTACCAGCGGAGGTCCTCGTCGCTGACCTTGACGATGTCCGAGATCGACACGAGGTGCTCGATCCGCTGCCGGGCGCGTGCCTTGTCGGTGATCAACACCGGTCGCACGTTGGGGTCGTAGCTGATGGTCGCCGACGAGCGGCGGCGGTCGAGCATGTCTGCGACGACGTCGCAGCCGGGTTCCATCACGGCGGCAATGGAACCGGTGTGAACGAGCGGCGGGGTAGATGACCCGCTGGGGGCGGGAAGGTCCCACTCGATGTCGAACTCGTAGGTGGCGGATCCGGCGGAATCGAGGGTGGCGTGGGCCGTCGCCGTTCGCTGCGCGGTGACACTGCCGGGCGCGAGGCTCACCCCCGACTGCTCGAGGTGCCGAACGATCGCACCGCCCCTCGTGTCGTCGCCGATCCGGGTGACGAATTCGACCGGACGACCGAGCCGGCCGAGACCGACCGCGACGTTGAGCGGGCTACCGCCGACGTACTCGGTGGTGGTGCCGTCGCTCGCCGTGACGATGTCGATGAGGGCTTCACCGATGACCAGACTCATGACTGCACCTTCTCACGCAGAGCCTCGAGCGTCTTCCGTGCACCGACGCCGTACAGCGAGTCCAGCGCCCAGAGATACGCGGTGACGAAGCGCGGATTCTCGGCCAGGTCACCGAAGACCGACTGGTTCTCGATGAAGGCCGTGCGATTCTCGTGCTGGCTGCGCGCGATCGGCACGAGGGACTCCTTCAACTGGTCGACGACGTCGATGGGTTCGCCGTTCTCGTCGACTCCCTCGGCATACCGGGCCCAGCTCGCCACGATCGCGGCGGACAGTCGAACGGGCCGGTCGGCGACCAGGTTCTCGCGGATCACCGGCAGCAGCCACTTCGGGATGCGGTCGGAGGATTCGGCGCACAGGCGGGCGACGGTGTCGCGGATCTCGGGATTGGAGAAGCGCTCGATGAGCGTGCGTTTGTAGTCGTCGAGGTCGACCCCGGGCACCGGCGCCAGGGTGGGCGTGGCCTCGTCGTCCATGTACGCCAGCAGGAAGTCGGCGAAGAGCGGATCCTGCGCGACGTCGTGCACGAGCCGGTATCCCGACAGGTATCCGAAGTAGCAGAGGCCCTGGTGGCTCGCGTTGAGCAGACGCAGCTTCATCAGTTCGTAGGGTTCGACGTCGTCGACCACCTGGACGCCGACGTCCTCGAATGCCGGGCGACCGAGCGGGAAGGCGTCCTCGAGCACCCACGACGTGAACGGTTCGGCGGCGACGGGCCACTGGTCGTCGATGCCGAACCGCGAGGACAGCGCCTCGGTCACCTCGGGGGTGGTGACGGGCGTGATGCGGTCGACCATCGAGTTGGGGAAGGACGTCTCCTCGCGCATCCACGCCGCCAGTTCGGGATCCTTCAACTCTGCGTAGGCCAGGAACATCTTGCGGGCCACGTCGCCGTTGCCCTGAATGTTGTCGCAGGACATGATGGTCGGCGACGGCAATCCGCGCGCGCGGCGCCGGGCCAGGGCCTCGATGACGAGTCCGAACGTGGTCCGCGGGGCGGCGCCGTCGGTGAGGTCGTGCACGACGTCCGGGTTCTCGGCATCGAACTCGCCGGTGTCGTGGGTGAAGTTGTAGCCGCCCTCCGTGATCGTCAGCGAGACGATCTTCGTGGTCTCCGCGGCCATCTTCTCGATCACGGCCTCGGGATCGTCCGGAGCGAAGAGGTAGTCGACGATGGACCCGATGACGCTCACGTCCCAGGTGCCGTCCGGGTGTCGCAGCGCCAGCGTGTACAGGCCGTCCTGCGCGTCGAGGACGTCCTTCATCCGCCGGTCACCGGGCAGGACCCCGACCCCGCAGATGCCCCACTCGCGGGCCTCCCCGCGTCGCAGCAACCGGTCGACGTACATCGCCTGGTGCGCGCGGTGGAATCCGCCGACACCGAAATGCACTATCCCTACGGTGATGTCGCTTCGATCGTAATTCGGCACCTGCACGGTGTCGTCGAACTGCTGCAGTGCCTGCGCGCACAGTTGCATCGGTCTCTCCTCATTCCTGGACGCGTACGACGGCCTTGAGGCTGCCCGGCGTCCGGTCTGCGTTCAGTGCTTGCTCCGCCTCGGCGAGCGGAAATCTTCCGGTGACCATCGAATCGAGGTCGACCCGCCCCGACCGCGCGAGAGCGATCGCCGTCGGCCAGGTGTTGGCGTAGCGGAATACCCCGGTCAGCACCAGCTCTCGGTTCTGGATGGTCTGGACCGGCAGTGTCATCTCGGGGGCGCCCATGCCCACCAGAACCACGGATCCCGCGGGCCGGACGGCCTGGATCCCGGCCAGCACCGCGCTCGGGGCGCCGGACGCGTCGACGAACGCGTCCACGTGGAGTCCCGTGACGTCCTGCTCGCGGGGGTCGAGCACCGCGGTCGCACCGAATTTCGTTGCGACGTCACGGCGCCGGGGATCGAGGTCCGAGACGACCACTTCGGTGGCGCCGAATGCGAGGGCCGTCTGCACCATGGCGATCCCGATCGGTCCCGCGCCCGCGATCAGGACGCGGGATCCGGCCGTCACGCCGGCTTTGCGGGTGGTGGCGATGGCCACGGACAACGGCTCGCACAGCGCGGCCGCGTCCTCGGACATCTCGTCGGGAATCTCGTGGGCGAACGCCGAGCCGATGGTCACGTATTCGGCCAGCGCCCCGTCGATCGGCGGGGTGGCATAGAACTGCATGTGCGGGCAGAGGTTGTAGAGACCGCGCCGCGATTCGTCGCTGTCCGGGTCGGGGCGCTGCGGTTCGATGGAGACTCGCTGCCCGATACGCGCTGCCGGAACCCCGGCACCGACACCGACGACGGTGCCCGACGCCTCGTGGCCCAGCACGATCGGCTGGTCGACCACGAAGTCGCCGATGCGGCCCTCGCGGTAGTAGTGGGCATCCGATCCGCAGACGCCTACCGAGGCCACGCGGACCAGGACGTCGCCGGGGCCGGGAGTGGGGACGGGCCGTTCCCGGATTTCGATCACGCCCGGCTCCGAGAGCACGCTGGCACGCATCGTCCTGGGGATATCCGAAGGGAGTGTTGTGTGGGTCACACTTCGATGCTAGCGTATTGAGCAGATGAACGCATAGTGATCATTTGCTCACGGTTTCTCGAGGCTCCGAAGACACACACGACGGGCTCGGGATCATGGCGAGGAGAATCAGTGACGTCCCCCAATCCGACGGCCCAGACGCCGTCACTCATCGCGTCGCCGCCGCCGTCCACGACGGAGGATCTACGCCTCGCGTTGCGCGCTGCAACGCTGTACTACTTGGACGGAATGACGCAGGCCGAGGTCGCGACACGCCTCGGTGTCTCCCGCCCGACGGCGGGCCGGCTGGTGGCACGGGCCCGGACGCAGGGCCTGGTACGCATCGAGGTGCAGGCTCCCGCGCATCTGCGGGATTCGCTGCGCTCGGACGAGGAGCGTGCGCTCGAGGAGAAGTACAGCCTCGTCGAGGCGGTGGTGGTCGCCGATTCCGTCGACGCCGCCGGTTCGATCGACGACCACAACAGCTTCGCCGGGGTCGGGCGCGCCGCCGCATCCCTGCTGGTGCGCCGGATCCGGGAAGGCGACACCCTCGGATTCACGTGGGGGCCCGAGACGGTCGCCGTCGCGCAGGGGTTGCCGTCCGGGGCGGCCACGTGCGCGTCGGTCGTCCAGCTCGACGGCTCGGTGAGTGCGATCAACTATCAGACCGGAACGGAGTACGTCTTGGGGAGATGCGCAGAGCAACTGCAGGCCAACACCGTTCGGCTCCCTGTTCCGTTGTACGCGGACGCGTCGACCGTGGTATCCATGCGGGGCGACTCCGTCATCTCCAAGGCCCTCGAGGCCGGCCGCACCGCGGAGATGATGATGTTCGGCACGGGCGCCGTCTCCACGTCGACCACGTTGTTCGAGGGCAGCTTCATCGACACGGACATGCTGTCGGTGCTCACCGACCTCGGCGCGGTCGGCGAAGTCGGTGGACGCTTCTACCGGCTCGACGGAACCGAGGTCGCCGGCCCACTGGACGAACGGGCCATGTCCGTTCCCCTCGACGACATCCGCGCGTGCGGGGGATCGATCCTCGTCACGGGTGGCGTCGCCAAACATCAAGCGGCACTGGGTGCCCTCCACGGCGGACTGGCCAAGATGCTGGTCTGCGACATCGAATGCGCGCGTTGGCTGCTCGATCAGTAGCACCACGCAAGAGAGGTGAAGATCGGTGAAGAAAAACAGGAAACCGGCGACGATGCTGGTAGCCGGAGCGGGAGCGCTCTGCCTCACGCTGAGCGGATGTGCGGGCGCCGGATCGCTGGGCGCGTCGGACCAGACCATCACCATCGCGATGGTCTCGAACTCACAGATGCAAGATGCCCAGAAGCTAGCCTCGCAGTTCGAGGAGGAGAATCCCGACATCGACCTGAAGTTCGTCACGCTGTCGGAGAACCAGGCGCGCGCGAAGATCACGGCATCCACCGCAACCGGTGGCGGCGAATTCGACGTCGTGATGATCAGCAACTACGAGACCCCGCAATGGGCCAAGTACGGCTGGTTGAAGAATCTGTCGCAGTACGCGCAGGCCACCGAGGGCTACGACGAGGCCGACTTCATCCCCACCCTGCGCGAATCCCTGTCCTACGAGGGAAACATGTACTCGGTGCCGTTCTACGGCGAGTCCTCGTTCCTCATGTACCGCAAGGACCTGTTCGAGCAGGCCGGAATCACCCTGTCGGAGAAGCCGACCTGGACCGAGGTCGCAGCGGCGGCAAAGCAACTCGACTCCGACGACATGGCCGGCATCTGCCTGCGTGGCAAGCCGGGCTGGGGTGAGTTGCTCGCACCCCTCGACACCGTCATCAACACGTTCGGTGGCCGCTGGTTCGACGAGGACTGGAACGCTCAGCTGACCAGCCCGGAGGTGGAACGCGCGGTGCAGTTCTACGTCGACCTGGTGCGCGAGTACGGCGAGCCGGGCGCCGCGACGAGCGGTTTCGGCGAGTGCGCCACGCAGCTCGCTCAGGGGCAGGTGGCGATGTGGTACGACTCGACGTCCGCGGTGTCCACGCTGGAGGATCCGGCGTCGAGCGCCGTCGTCGGCAAGATCGGCTACGCGCCCGCGCCGATCGAGGTGAAGGACAATTCCGGCTGGCTGTACAGCTGGTCGCTCGGAATTCCCGAGAGCAGCGAGAACCCCGATGCGGCGTGGAAGTTCATCTCGTGGATGACCGACAAGCAATACATACGCACGGTCGGTGAGGATCTCGGCTGGGAGCGGGTGCCTCCGGGCAGCCGGCTGTCGACCTACGAGATTCCCGAGTACAAAGAGGCCTCGGCGGCCTACGGTCCGCTGACGCTCGAGGCGATCGAGAACGCGACACCGGAGGCGCCCACCGTGCTACCGGTTCCGTACACCGGCGTGCAGTTCCTGGCGATCCCGGAGTTCCAGGATCTCGGAACCCGTGTAAGCCAGCAGATCAGTGCGGCGATCGCAGGACAGCAGACCGTGCCCGAGGCGCTCGCCCAGGCACAGCAGTACGCCGAGGTGGTCGGCGCGACGTATCGGGAGGAACGATGACAACCATCGCCGAGAAACCCACCGCGGACGGCACCGCCGACCGGGTGCGGCAACTGCGGGAGGCCAAGGACGACAGCGTCTCCCGCGCCGAGGGATGGCGTCGCCGAGGGCCGTTGCTGCCCGCTCTGATCTTCATGATCGTGGTGACCCAGATCCCGTTCCTGTTCACGCTGTACTACTCGACGCAGTCCTGGAACCTGGTCCGACCGGGGTCCCAGGCCTTCGTCGGCCTGCAGAATTACGTGGATGTGTTCCAGGACAGCCAGTTCCGTGAGGTCGCGGTCAACACCGTGATCCTGATCGTCGGGACCGTGATCATCTCGGTGGTGCTGGGCCTGCTGCTGGCACTGCTGCTCGACCGCGCCTTCCTGGGCCGCGGCATCGTGCGGACCCTGCTCATCACCCCGTTCCTGGTGACCCCGGTCGCCGGTGCGCTGCTGTGGAAGACCACGATGTTCGACCCGGTGTTCGGCATCGTCAACTTCGTGCTCTCCCCGTTCGGGGTGGGACAGGTCGACTGGGTCAGCAAGTTCCCGCTCGCGTCGGTCATGGTGAACCTGGTGTGGCAGTGGACCCCGTTCATGATGCTGCTGATCCTCGCCGGTCTGCAGTCGATGCCACGCGACATCCTCGAGGCGGCGCGGGTGGACGGCGCCAAGCCGTTCGCGATGTTCCGCGAACTGACGCTCCCGCATCTGCGCCGGTTCATCGAACTCGGCGCGGTCCTGGGCGCGATCTACCTGATCAACACGTTCGACGCCATCTACATGATGACCCAGGGTGGACCCGGCACCGCCAGTGCCAACCTCCCCTTCTACATCTATCAGCGCGCATTCCTCGGTTTCGACATCGGGCAGGCCGCCGCGATGGGCGTCATCGTCGTGATCGCAACCATCGTCGTCGCGACCCTGGCGTTGCGCCTGATCTTCAAGAGCTTTACCGGTAACGAGGAGGCAGCGTAATGAGTACCGACACTGCGGCGGCGCCGGTGGAGTCCACCCCCACCGCCCCGGAGACCAAGCGGGCGCGCAAGCACCGCAAGTTCAGCCCGTGGAGTGTGGTGGCGTGGATCGTGGCGCTCGGCTTCTTCTTCCCGGTGGCCTGGATGGTGCTCACCGCGTTCAAGCAGGAGGGCGACGCCTACACGACCCCGCCGAAACTGTTCTTCACCCCCACCCTGGACCAGTTCAAGGCGGTCCTCGACAGCGGCATCGGCACGGCACTGCTGAATTCGGCGTTCGCGACCGCCATG
The DNA here is from genome assembly GCF_001583455.1 of Rhodococcus sp. LB1. Taxonomy (NCBI): domain Bacteria; kingdom Bacillati; phylum Actinomycetota; class Actinomycetes; order Mycobacteriales; family Nocardiaceae; genus Rhodococcus; species Rhodococcus sp. LB1. The sequence goes on from NZ_LTCZ01000068.1 coordinate 63,060, forward strand.
TCGACGATCCTCGTGCTGGTGCTCGGTGTGCCGGCGGCGTTCGCGCTGTCGCTGCGTCCGGTCCGCAAGACGAAGGACGCCCTGTTCTTCTTCATCAGCACGAAGATGCTCCCGATCGTCGCCGCGATCATCCCGCTGTACGTGATCGTCAACGACATCGGACTGCTCGACAACATCTGGGCCCTGATCATCCTGTACACGGCGATGAACGTCCCCATCGCGGTGTGGATGATGCGTTCGTTCTTCCTCGAGGTTCCGGGCGAACTGCTCGAGGCCGCGAGCATGGACGGCGCGAGCCTCTGGACGTCGGTGCGTGAGGTGATCCTCCCGCTCGTGTCCCCCGGTATCGCGGCGACCGCGCTGATCTGCGTGATCTTCTCGTGGAACGAATTCTTCTTCGCCGTCAACCTCACTGCCGTTCAGGCGCAGACCATTCCGGTGTTCCTCGTCGGCTTCATCACCGGTGAGGGCCTGTACTGGGCCCGGCTGTCGGCGGCGGCGACGCTGGCGGCGCTGCCGGTCATCCTGGCCGGCTGGGTCGCGCAGAACAAACTGGTCCGCGGCCTGTCCTTCGGTGCGATCAAATGATCACCCCGGCAACCACTTCCCCCGACTTCGGTACCCACAAGAGGAGCAATCATGGCTGACATCGCGTACAAGGGCGCATCCTGCATCTACGAGAACGCCGACACGCTGGCAGTCGATACCCTCGACCTCGACATCGAAGACGGCGAGTTCATCGTCCTCGTCGGCCCGTCGGGTTCCGGCAAGAGCACCGCACTGCGGATGCTCGCCGGCCTCGAGGACATCGACGAAGGCACCATCGAGATCGGTGGCAAGGACATGGTGGGTGTGCCGTCGAAGGACCGTGACATCGCGATGGTGTTCCAGAACTACGCCCTCTATCCCAACAAGACGGTGGGCGAGAACATGGGCTTCGCTCTGAAGATGCGCGGAGTCGGTGTGGAGGAACGGAAGAAGAAGGTGGCCGATGCCGCCAAGCTGCTCGACCTGACCGACTACCTCGACCGCAAGCCCGGCAAGCTGTCCGGCGGTCAGCGCCAGCGCGTCGCGATGGGTCGAGCGATCGTGCGGGAGCCGCAGGTGTTCTGCATGGACGAGCCGCTGTCGAACCTCGACGCCAAGCTGCGCGTCCAGACCCGCACGCAGATCGCGGCGCTGCAGCGCCGGCTCGGCACCACCACAGTGTACGTCACCCACGACCAGGTCGAGGCGATGACCATGGGCGACCGGGTGGCAGTCCTCAAGAACGGCAAGCTGCAGCAGTTCTCGGCGCCGACCGAGCTGTACGACCGGCCCACCAACGCCTTCGTCGCAGGCTTCATCGGTTCGCCCGCGATGAACCTGATGACCATGCCCATCGTCAGCGACGGCGTGCGCCTGGGGAACTCGACGCTCGCGCTCGAGCGCGACCAGCTGTCGGCGCTGCACGCGGCCGGACTGGAGACCGTCACGGTCGGTGTGCGCCCCGAGCAACTGGAGTTGTCGACCGGGGACGGTGGCATCGAGGTGATCGTGGACCTGGTCGAGGAACTCGGGAGTGAATCCTACGTCCACACCCACATCGCCGGTGACGGTACGCAACTGACCGCCCGGTCACTGACCCGCACCCCCGCGCGGCTGGCCGACACGGTGTCCCTGCACAAGCGGGACGGAGCCGTCCACCTGTTCCACCCGGAGACGGGGGAGCGGATCGGCGACTAGGACATGTCCTAGAGCGGATAGTGCGTCAGCACCCCCATCGGATCGTGCCTCTGCCGCAGTTCGCGCAGTCGGCGAAGGTTTCCGCCGTAGGCCGCGTCGATCTCGGCGCCGGTCTCGGGGAAGCCGGGCCGGACCTCGACGCTGTAGACGCCGATCGTGTGGGGTGCGAGCGCGTCGAGGGTGCCGCCCGCCCACGACAGGCAGGCGGCGCCGTCGTAGGGGTCGGACCAGATGGCGTTGAGCGGGATGTTCCACTCGCCGCTTCGGCCCCAGAACGCGGTGTCGCCGTCACCGACGTCGGCGAGGGCACCGCCGGTGTGCTGGAAGTCGATACGACATTCCCGCGTCGGCGCTCCACGGATCTGGGTGGCCAGGGCCTCCGCGAGTTCGGAGTCGAGGGTCGGTCCGGTGAAGACGGCCTTCCCGAAGAACGACCCTCGGCGCTCGCCCGGTTCGGGCAGCCGGATCGGTTCGGGCTCTTCGCCGTCGGCGCCGGGTGGCGCGAATTCGGGTAACCCCGTGAGGTACGTGCCGGACGTCTCGGATCGGTACAGCACGGTGCCCGACACGTCGGCGACCGTGGCGGCGGCGGCCCGGGCGCGGTCGATGGCGGATTCGTCCCCGCTCGCGCACGCGGTGTACACGAAGAGGACGGGTTCGTCGGAAGACAGTGCGCTGTAACCGAGTACCGCGCCCATCGTCGTGTCCCGCGGAAGCGTCGGTGCGACGCGGAAGTAGGTGGCGAGCGCTTCGAGTCCGAGCACCATCCGGTCGACCCACACCGGACCCACCGGGTGTGTGCGCAGCACCGCCGACGTCACGACGCCGAAGCACGGTGCGCAACCTCGGACCGCCCACCACAGGTCCGCTTCGTCGCCGGTGCTGGCATCGGACAGGTGGACGACCTCACCGGACGGAAGCACCAGTTCGGCCTCGACGAGCTGATCGACCGTCAATCCGAGACTGCGCGTGAGGTATCCGACGCCGCCGCGGGTGACGAGTCCGAAGCCGGCGTGTCCCACGATCCCCACCGGCACCACCCGGCCGGTGGGTGCGAGGGCGTCCAGCATGGTTCCCACGGTGGCGCCGCCGGCGACGACCACCCGGTCGTCTTCGGGTTTCGCCGTGTGCAGGTGCGCCGACAGGTCGAGCATGACGGCGTCGTCGGCGACGCAGTTGGAACTCAGCCCGCCGCCGCGGACGGTGACGGTGCCGCCCGTCCGGTGCGCGACCCTCATGACGGTGGAGACCTCCTCCACGGACACCGGTTCGACGACGCAGGACGGACGGCGTCTCGCGGCCTCGGGAAAGAACACTCTGCCCAGCGCGGTGCGGTAGTCGTCGGTGTCCGGCAGATGAACCCGGTGTGGGAGAACCGCCTTCAACTGCGCGACACATTCCGCGGATGGTGAATTCACGAGCGCCTCCTATCCCGTTGCGTTACCTGCCTGCCACTGATCCCACGGGACCTCCCAGTCACCGTACGTGTCCCACACGGGCAGGAGCGGTCCGCCCGAGTTGGTGATCTCGACGACGTCGCCGATACCGAAATGGTCGAACATCCACTGGGCGTTGGCGGGTGCCAGGTTGACGCAGCCGTGGGAGACGTTGCTGCTGCCCTGATCGCCCACCGACCACGGCGCCGAGTGGACGAACTCGCCGTCGTTGGAGATCCGCAGGTTGAGATCGACCTTTTCGCGGTAGTAGTCGGGATCGCCGGCGCAGACCCCGTACGTGCAGGAGTCCATGATGATGCTCTGCTGCTTGTCGGAGATCACGTGCGGACCCTCGTGCGAGGGGTGGTCGGGTGTGCCGAGACTCATCGGCATCGCGTTCTCCTGGACGCCGTTGTGGAAAACGGTGAGCATTTTGCTCGCCCCGTCCGCCTTGGCCACCCACGAGTCGTGCACGGTGTAGTCGGCGGAGTTGTTCTCGGCGCCGAAGACGCCGTCGCCCAGATCGACGCCGTACACGTCGGCCTCGATGTGGATCTTGGTACCGGGCGCCCAGTATCCCGCCGCGCGATAGTGCGCGTTCTGGTCGTCGGTCCAATACCAGGCGCCGGGCTGCGGCGGTGTCGTCGTCACATGCAGCCGCTGCTGCACCTCGGCCTTGTTCACGACCGGCGCGGTGAATTGGAAGACCATCGGCTGGCCGACGCCGATACCGGTGTCGGCGACGACTTCGGGTGCCGGGACGACGTTCGCGTAGGCGGTGGTGCCGGGCGTCAACGTCGTGACGGTGAAGGTCTGCTCGCTCGGGGCGCCGTCGGGGTTGACCGCGTCGGCGACGACTGTGTACGTGGACCCGTAGCCCAGCGGTTGGCTGCTCGTCCAGTTCGTGCCGTCGGGCGTGAGACTCCCGGCGACCGGCGTGTTCTGCGCCGCGGGATTCGTGACGGTCACGGCGGTCAGCCGGCCGCCTGTCGCGGTGACCACGATCGGGGTGGTCGGATTGATCGGCGCCCCGTCGGCAGCGGGGACGGCAATCGAGGCGGGCGCGGACTGTGACGTGGTCGGGGGTTCCGACGTGCCGGTGTCTCCGATGGTGCACGCCGTGGCCAGGAACGTCAGGGCCACCACCGCAACAATGCCGGCTGTCCGTGTGCGAAGAGTCACGACCACCTTCTTTCGGATCTGGGATCAGCGCTCGCCGTCCTCATACTGCCAGCGATAGCCTCGGAGTTTCCTGTGAGACGCGTGCCCAGCCCGCCCCACCTGCAGGAATTCGAGCGCGCGACGCCTCCCCTCGACGCATTAGACAGCAGTGCTGATGAAATTCGGCCCCGGAACGGCCATTATACGCGGTGGATGGATCATTGAGCTATGCAAATAAAACAGCTAGACTGGCTAATGAACCTGACCAGCGAGAGGGAGGCAGCCACATGGACCAGAAGGTCGATCAGCTCCGCGAGGACGTCGTTCTGTTCAACCGACGCATTCGGACCCAGCGCGCCGGGCACCTGCTCACCCCCTCGCAACTCCAGGCCCTCGCGCACCTCGACCGGGAAGGACCGATGAGCGCACGTGCTCTCGCCGATCTCGAGCAGGTGGCGCCGCAGTCCATCGCGCGGACCGTCTCGATGCTCGAGGAGTCCGGAATGGTCTCCCGGACCGTGGACCCCCAGGATGCGCGCGCGAGCATCGTCGCGGTCACTGCGCAGGGGTTGCAGACGCTCGTCGACGACCGGTCGCGGCGAAGCGAGTGGCTGACCGCCGCGCTCGCCGCCGAATGCACCGACGCCGAGCGCGACCTCCTCTTCATCGCCGGACGGCTGCTCCGTCGGCTCGCTGGAACCCCCGAGCCGGCACCGCAGCAGGAGTCACTGATGAACTCGTGAGCGCGACCGTCGCCGATACCGGCCTCGCGCAGAAGTCCCCGTCCGTACCGTTCCGGGTCAGCGGCTCCGTCGCCACCGGGAGCATCCTCCAACCGCTGAACTCGTCGATGATCGCGGTGGCGATCGTCGGCATCGCCGCCCAGTTCGGCTCTTCGTCCGGGATCACATGGGTGATCTCGGGGCTCTACATCGCCACGGCCGTGACCGCCCCGATGGCAGGCAAGCTCGGCGCGCTGCTCGGAGCCCGGAAGGTCTACCTCGGGGGCCTCGCCCTGGTAGCGCTGGGTTCGGTCGCCGGTCTGCTCGCACCCACCGTCGGCTGGCTCATCTTCTCCCGCATCCTCGTCGGAATCGGAACCGCCACCCAGTATCCCAATGCGATGACGATGATTCGCGGGTACGCGGAACGACACGGCGCGCAGCCGCGCACCGCGATCACGACCCTCGCGATCTGCAGCCAGGCGGTCGTGGCACTGGGCCCGACGCTCGGCGGACTGCTCGTCGGGGCGTTCGGCTGGCAGTCGATCATGTGGATCAACCTTCCGATCGTCGCGTTCAGCGCGGTGGCGGTCACGAAATTCGCGAAGGTCGGCTTCGTCGGCGGCATCTCGGTCAGCGGTCGTCAACTGCTGCACGCGCTCGACGTGGCCGGGGTCGTCCTGTTCCTCGGGCTCGTCTCGTCGACGATGCTGTTCCTGCTGTCGCTCACCACCGATCCCGTCTGGTGGCTGATTCCCGTGTGGGCGCTGGTTTTCGCCCTGTTCGTCCACTGGGAACGACGCGCGGACGAACCGTTCATCGACGTTCGGGCCCTGGCCCGGAACCGTGCGCTCAGCGCCACACTCGCCCGCACCCTCCTCACCTACACGGCGTTCTACTGCGTCTTCTTCGGAATCCCGCAGTGGTTGCAGTATTCCCGCGGAATGAGCGCCACCGATGCCGGTCTGACGATGCTGCCCGTCGCTGTGGTCGGCATCGGCTCCACGCTGTTCGCGTCACGGACGTATCGGCGGTACGGGGTGCGCCGAACGCTCACCGTCGGAACGTGTGCGCTCCTGGTGGGTGGGCTGCTCCTGGCGTCGGTCGAGAGCAGTACGGCCCCGATCGTCGTGCTCCTCCTGGTGGCCGCAGTACTGGGGATTCCCAATGGATTCAACAATATCGGCAATCAGAATCTGATCAGCTCGGTCACGTCCGTCGAGGAAGTCGGCACGGCGATCGGGATGTACCGCACCGTGCAGTACATCGGAGCGAACCTGTCGGCCGTCGTGCTGCAGACCACCGCCGGTCACGTGATCGGCGACGACGGACTGCACCGCACGGGGTGGTTCATCGCCGTCGCGGGCGTTCTTCTCCTCATCGGCGTCCTGATGTCACGGAACATGGGGGACCGGCGGTCGACGAACGCGGCGACGGCGTAGTAAGAGCGTCAGGTCGGCGGCACCCCGCCGACGGCCCGCCAGATCAGTGTCGCGGTCCGGGCAGGCCAGTCGGCGGGTGGGCGGTCACCGGCCAACGCACGGCCGTACCAACTGCCGGTGGTCATGGTGACGGCGACGTCGAGATCGGCGTCGGCGTCGATCAGCGTCAGTTCGGCGGCGCGGTCCAGGATGGCGCGGATGCGGCGCCGGCGCGGCGCCACCACCCGGGCGCGGTACTGCGCGCGGACGTCGGCGTCCGTCGTGTCCTGCAGCATCGTGCCGACGAGCGACAACCGGCCGCTTCGCGACACTCCACGCTGGAAGTCGGTCAGCTCGCGGACCAGATCCCCGAAGGGATCGGCCGACGACCGCCCCGACTGTTCGTCGGCCAGCTGCGCCACGACGGCCGCGGCGAGCTCCGACTTCGACGCCCACCGCCGGTACAGCGCCTGCCGGGTGGTGCCGGCCTCCGCGGCGATCGCGGCGATCGACATCGCGTCGTATCCGGCCCGGGACAATTGCCGACCCGCCACTCTCAGCACACGAGTGTCGATATCGGTGTCGCGACTGCGCCCGGCCACACTCATGCTCGATCCTCTTTTCAATCCAATACTGGTGTGTATTGTAATGGACAGACGACGGAAATCGGGAGCTCACATGAGTGATCAGGAAACACCGTCCCTGTACGAATGGGCGGGCGGCGAGCAGTCGTTCCGGCGGCTGATAGACGCCTTCTACGACCGGGTGGAGGGCGACGAACTGCTGTCGCCGATGTTCCCCGGCGGAGTGCACGAGGAGCATCGCCGCAACGTGACGCTGTGGTGGTGCGAGGTGTTCGGCGGCCCGCCGGGCTACACCGAACAACTCGGCGGCTACGAACGAATGTTGCGCCACCACATCGGCCTCGCCATCAGCCCGGAGCAGCGGCACCGCTTCGCGGCAACGATGAGCCTCGCCGCCGACGACGCCGACCTCCCGTCGGATCCTGAATTCCGGTCCGCATTCATGGCATACGTCGAGTGGGGGACCAGGCTGGCGCTGCAGAACTCGAGCCCCGGTGCCGAGGTGGTCGAGCACGCACCCGTCCCGCACTGGGGTTGGGGCGTCGCCCCGCCCTACCTCGGCTGAGTAGGGCAGGGTGTCAGCTGGCCGATCAGAACGGGTACTGCTGAATCGGCCCCTGGATGGTCGCCCACTGGAGTTCGGTGAACGCCTCGAGGTTCGCGGCGGCGCCGCCGACCCGTCCGCCGTTTCCGGAGGATCCCATTCCGCCGAACGGGATGTGGGCGTGGTCGCCGACGGTCTGGTCGTTGATGTGCACGAGCCCGGTCGGAATCTGCTGCGCCACTTCCCATGCCGTCATCGCATCCGAGCCGAGGACGCTCAGCGACAATCCGTACTCGGTGTCGCGCGCGATCTCGACGGCCTCGTCGATCGTCGAGTAGCGCAGCACGGGAGCGACGGGGCCGAACACTTCCTGGCAGAACGCGGGTGTGTCGCGCTGCACGTGGTCGAGGACGGTCGGGCGGTAGAACAGCCCGTCGTGGGTGCCGCCCTCGACGAGGGTCACTCCGGCCGAGACGCTCTCGGTCACCAGTCGGTGGATATTGTCGCGTTGCACCGCGTCGATGATGGGGCCGAGTGCCACCTCGCCGGTGTACGGGTCGCCGACGGGGAGCGCTCGCGCCTTCTCGGCGAGCACCGCCACGTATTCGTCGGCAACCGATTCGTGGACCAGGTGCCTGCCCGCGGCCATGCAGATCTGGCCCTGGTGGAGGTATGCGCCCCAGGCTCCGGCCGACGCAGCCTTGGTGACGTCGGCGTCGGGAAGGACGATGAGGGCGTTGTTGCCGCCGAGTTCGAGGTGTGCCCGCGTGAGGTGCGCGGCCGCGGCCTGGCCGACCTTCCGTCCCGCCGACGTGGAGCCGGTGAACGCGATGACGCGGGTGTGCCGGTCGGCGACGAGGGCGGCACCGGCGTCGGCGCCGCCGGGCAGCATCTGGAAGACGCCGTCCGGTACCCCGGCGGCCGCGAACACGGCCGCCAGCACCACACCGCCGCACACCGCGGTCCGGGTGTCGGGTTTCAGAACCACCGAGTTGCCCAGTGCCAGTGCGGGTGCCACTGCGCGGATCGAGAGGATCAGGGGGAAGTTGAACGGAGCGATCACGCCGACGACACCCGCCGCGATCCGACGGCTGAAGCTCAGACGTCCGTCGGCGGACGGGAGCACCTCACCCTTGGGATGCGAAGGCAACGCCGACGCCTCGTAGCATTCCTGCGCTGCGACGTGCGTCTCGAGGCTCGCTTTCGCGCGAATCGATCCGGCCTCCCGGACGATCCACGTCTCGATCTCGGAGGCGTGCTCCTCGAAGAGCTGACCGGCGCGGCGCAGGATCGCGGCCCGATCCTCGAAAGGCGTTTTCTCCCAGCGGCGCTGGACCTCGGCGGCTTTGGTGCAGGCCGCGGCGACGTCGGCGGCGGACGCGGTGCCGACGTGACCGAGGGTGCTGCCCGTCGCGGGCTCCACGACCTCGGAGAACGCGCCTTCGGCGGCGGTCCAGCTGCCGGTGAAGACCTTCTTCTCCCAGTCGATGTCGAGCAGGCTCATGGTCGATCCTTCTTTCGGTGAGGTCGGTCAGGACGCGAGTACGGGTGACGGTGCCGCGGATTCGGTGCGGGGCGAGCGGAATTTCCGCTTGGCGACGATTGCCACCGCGACCGCGCCGACGACTCCCGGTACGGCGACGGCGAGAAAGTTCTGCTGGAACGGTAGATGAAGAGCGAGGAGCGCGCCGCCGAGGGTGGGGCCACCGATCGCACCGATCCGTCCCATGCCCGCAGCCCACCCGACGCCGGTCGACCGTACCTCGGTCGGGTAGAACTCGACGGCGAACGCGTGGATGATGGCGAGCGCGCCGATGGTCGCCGCACCGGCGACGAACAGCAGCACATTGAGCAGTGCGGCGGCCGGGTCGAAGGACAGTCCCACCAGCGACAGGGATGCCAGGGAGAAATACGTGATCAGGGTGTTGCGGTAGGACCAGCGGTCGGCCAGCCAGCCGCCGAAGATCGCGCCGGCGATGCCCCCGAGATTCAGCACCACCAGGGTCCACAGCGCGGAACTCAAAGCGTAGCCGGCGGTCTGCATCAGTTTCGGTAGCCACGTGTTGAGCCCGTAACTCAACAACATGCACATCGCGAAGAAGATCCAAATCAGAAAGCTGTTCAGGGCGTTTCCGTTGGTAAAGAGCTGCGCGACAGGTGCCTTCCGAACTTCCGGACGTGGCGTGGCCACGACGTCGCTCAGGTCGCGACCCGGGTCGACCTTGGACAGCACAGCCTCTAGCTTGTCCTGACGACCGTTGATGGCGAGGAACTCCGGCGACTCCGGCAGGTACTTCAGCAGAACGGGTAACAACAGGAGCGGCAGACCGGCGACGTAGAACACACCGCGCCACGTCCAGAGCGGCTCCACGTTGATTGCGAAGACCGCGGCGGCGATGCCACCGACGGAGTAGAACGACGACACGAACGTGACGAGCAGTGCCTTCGACGTTCGTGGGGCGAGCTCGGCGATCAGTGCCGTGAAGTTGGGTACGAGCGCGCCGAGCGACACACCGACGACGAGGCGGAGAATGCCGAGTTGCGCCGGGGCGCCGGCGAAGGCGCAGCTGAACGACGCCACGCTCGCCACCGTCACGCAGATGAGCATGAGCGGACGACGGCCGTACCGATCGGCGAGCGGGGCGACGAACAGTCCGCCGATCAGCATGCCGACGAGCGCCGTGGATCCGAGGGTACCGGCGGTGACCGGGTCCATGTTCCACTCGTCCATCAGATGGACGATCACGGTGCCGTACGAGACCATGTCGTATCCGTCGATGATCATCAGCAGTGAGCACAGGGCCACGACACCATAATGGAACGGCCGCAGTCGGGCGTTGGAGACGATCGAGGTAACTGTGTTCTGGGACAGCGGGTTCTGGGACAAGGGCATACTCCCGATGCGGGGCAGCGTTGCTGCCGTGGGAACGAGTGGGGCGATCACGGCTCGGTGAGGTCGGTCTCGACCTCGATCACGGCAGGCTTTCCGCTGCCGAGGGCGGTCTTGAAGGCGCGGACGAAGTCGTCGCCGGTCCGTACCGCGGTGGCCGTCACGCCGTACCCCGCAGCGATGGCGGTGAAGTCGATCCCGGGAACGTCCATGCCGGGGGTCTCGCCGGATCCCAGCACCGTTGAGAACCAGCGCAGTGCGCCGTAGGTCCCGTTCTTGAGGATGACGATGATCACCGGAATGTCGTACTGCGCGGCCGTCCACAGGGCGGTGATGCCGTAGTTGGCCGAGCCGTCTCCGATCAGGCCGATCACCTGACGGTCCGGATTCGCCAGCTGGGCGCCGACGGCGGCGGGCAGTCCGAATCCAAGCCCGCCCGATGCGGGGAAGAAGTAGCTGCCTTGGCGGGAGACGTCGACCTGCGACCAGAACGCGCCGGTGGTGGACGTCGACTCCTTGACGTACACGGCGTCGTCCGGCGCAGTGCCGCGCAACAGTTCGAACAGCTCCTCCGGATGCACGCGCTCGGACGACGTCCTGGCCTGCGGGATGTCGGGCCGCGGCGGCAGGACCGGGCGGCGGCCCGGCGTCACGCTGTCGGCGAGGCGGGACAACGCATCCCGCACACCGCCGACCAGTGCGTCACCCATCGGGGCGCGGGCGGCCTCGCCGGGATCGCTGGTGAGGTGGATGAGCCGGGCGCCGTCGGGCAGGTACTCGCCGGGGACGAATTGGTGGTACCGGAACACGGGTGCTCCCGCGACGAGGATCAGGTCGTGCCCGACCAGTGCGTCGGTGATGCCCTGGACGGCGGCGGGCAGGACCCCGCGGAAGCTGCGGTGGCGGGTGGGGAACGGGCATCGTGACGGGGACGGCGCGATCCAGACGGGGGCGCCGAGTGCGTCCGCGAGGCGGACCGCGTCGTCATTGGCGTACTCGGCATCTACTTCCGGTCCGAGTACGAGGACCGGATTCTCGGCGCGGTCGAGGGCGTCGACGAGGGTGGCGAGTTGATCCGCACTGAGGGAACTGGCAGTGGTTGTGACGCGGGTGAGGAGATGCTTCGTCTCGGCGGGTGCTTCCTGCGCCCAGTCGTCGTACGGCACCGACACATAGACCGGACCCTTCGCGGGCAGGTTTGCGATGTGGATGGCCTGGCTGATCGACCGCGGCACGTCCTGCGCGCACGCCGGCTCGCAGGACCACTTGACCAGGGGTTTCGGTAGCGACTGCGCGTCCACGTTGGCGAGCATCACCTCCTGGCCGATGGTCGAGCGGACTTGTTGCCCGGCGGTGATGATCAGCGGGCTGTGGGAGTAGACCGAGTTCGTGAGCGCGCCCATCGCGTTGCCGGTGCCCGCGGCGGCGTGCAGATTGACGAAGGCCGCGCCGCCGCGGGCCTGGGCGTACCCGTCGGCCATGGCCAGGACGGCGCCTTCGTGCAGGCCCAGGATGTAGCGGAAGTCGTCGGGCATCCCGGCGAGGAAGGGGAGCTCGTTCGATCCAGGGTTGCCGAAGATCGTGGTCAGGCCATGCGCCCGCAGTAGGTCATAGGTCGCTTCGCTGACGTCGGCCATCAGGTGTTCTCCATTCTTCGCATGGTTCTCGCGGTGTGACGTGAACCACGGTAGGGAGCCGCGTCCTATAGGTCCAATGAATGCTGTCGATCAGCACATAGACAGGGTCTATATTACCGATATGGCCGACGTGGACCTCAACCTCATCAGGACCTTCGTGCTGCTGTATGAAACGCGGAGCGTCACCCGTACGGCGGAGCTGCTGTTCATCACGCAGCCGTCGGTGAGCCATTCGCTCCGCCGACTGCGGCGGCAGTTCAACGACGACCTCTTCATCCGGTCGCCGGACGGCTTGGCGCCCACCGTTCTGGCGGCGAGTATGTACCCGCAATTGCATCAGGCGCTGGAGGTTATCGACGAGACCGTCTCCGGTGTCGGTCAATTCGACGCCGAGACGTCGGACCGAACCTTCCGGATCTGCGCCACCGATCTTGGGGAGATCTCACTACTCCCCGGGGTACTCGCGGCGCTGGAAACCCGCGCTCCCCGCTGCGCCGTGCAAGTAACGCCGCTCGATTTTGCCAGTGCCGCAGAGGAACTGCGTCAGGGTCGTGCTGACGCCGTCATCTGCACACCGCGCATCGACGCGCCGGATCTGCGCCGCGACCCCTTGTTTCGGGAAGGCTATCTCGGCCTGTGCGCACTCGGGCATCCGCGGATCGGAGTCGAACCCGGCCTGGACGATTTCCTTGCCGAACGGCACATCGTCGTCGACGCCGCCGCCGGGCACGTGGACGCTGATCAAGCCCTCGCGAGGATGGGGCGTCGCCGTGACATTGCCGTGCGGGTACCGCACTTTGCGGTGCTGCCGGAACTGGTGGCGCAGACCCGGCACCTCGCCGTGGTGCCGAGCCGGGTCGCGGAACTGTTCACCCGGTCCTCGCCCGTCCGCACGTTCGCGCTCCCTGTCGAGATCCCGAACGTCGAGGTTTCGCTCTTTACCGTGCGGCGGGCTCTCCCGTCGCCGGGCGTCGATTGGTTGCGGGAGCTGATAGCCGACGTCCTACAGGCTCCCGCCGGCGATCGGACATCCTGATGCCGTGGGGGCTGGGAGAAAGTTCGGGCGGATGTCCATGTCGGGTGCGTCGTAGAGCCGGTGGAACGTGGGGGTCAGCGCCGCAGACATCGGCGGGTTGATCCACGACCAGTCCGTCGGGCACTTCCGGCCGAGTGACTCTTCGCGTTCGACGTGGCTGATGAACTGCTTGGCAACGGTGTGATGATCGACCAGGTGCACGCCGGCCCGCCGGTAACTGTGGATCACGGCGCGGTTCAGTTCGACCAGTGCGCGGTCGCGCCACAGCGTCCGCTCCGATGTCGTGTCCAGGCACAGCCGTTCGGCGATCGCGGGCAGCATGTCGTACCGATCCTCGTCGCTGAGGTTGCGGGCCCCGACCTCCGTGCTCACGTACCACCCGCTGAACGGGGCGAGCGGGTAGGTCAGCCCGCCGACCGAGAAGCTCATGTTCGACACGGCGGGAACGGCATGCCACTTGAGACCGAGATCGGCGAACCAGGCGTAGTCCGGGTGCTCGATCTCGACCTCGAGCACCAGCTCGGATGGAATCTCGTACCAGCGCAGCGTCTCGTCGGGTGTGCTGACCAGCAGCGGCAGCACGTCGAACGGCGTGCCTGCGCCCCGCCACCCCATCTTCGTCACCGCCTCGGTGATTCCGACCTGGGCGGGGTCCCCGGTCACCGTCCCGTCCGCGTGGCGGTAGCCCGCGTACCGGATCAGTTGCGGGCTGACGATCTTGTACTCGCGTCCGTCCGCCAGCGGTAGGGGACCGACCGTGATGACCGAGCGCAGGGCGCCGCCGTTCGTCGCGACGCGCAGGTGCTCCCAGCACGCCTCCGCAATCTCGTCCGCGGTGGTGACGTGCCGGGCATCGATCAGCTTCAGCGTGCGCCAGTGCTTGCGACCGACGCACCGGGCGTGGTTGCGCCAGGCCAGCTGCGAGCCGACTTCCAGTTCCTCCACGGTGTGCTCGTAGCGGCCCGTCTCCGCCAGCGACTCCAGTGCGTCCGCGAGGCGGGCCGTGGGCAGGTGGGCCAACTCGGGCTCGCTGAAGAACTCTGCGCACTCCCGCATCTGCGCTGCGGACCGCGACGTGACGTCCAGCGAGTACGACATAGTCCCTGTGCTGCTCACCATTGACCTCCCGGCGATCGTGGATCCTGCGGCGGTCAGTATGTCAGCGAAGCGGGCACACTCGTCCACCGAGTGCGGGTGGGGTGAGGAAATACCGTCGGCCGGCGGACCGTTGCCCCGGGGGTGAAGCTGTCGATTCTGGACCGGTCCCGCACGCGCCGGGGTGCGCCCGACTCTGCCGCGCTGACCGGGACGATCGAGCGGGCCGTGCATGCCGAGCAACTGGGGTTCCATCGGTTCTGGGTGGCCGAGCACCACGCCGTGCCGGGCATCGCGAGTGGATCGCCGCCGGTTCTGCTCGCTGCCCTCGGCGCCCGCACCGCCCGGATCCGGCTGGGCTCGGGTGGTGTGATGCTGCCGAATCATCAGCCTCTCGTGGTGGCCGAGCAGTTCCTGATGCTGGAGGCGATGTACCCGGGCCGGATCGACCTGGGCGTCGGACGGTCGCTGGGATTCACGAAGCCGGTACGCGAGGCACTGCGCCGCGACCGCAACGCCCCCGACACGTTCGCCGGCGACCTCGACGAGGTGCGGAGCTACCTCGAGGGCAAGGGCGCCGTGACGGCCCGGCCTCACGTGACGAGTCCACCGCCGATGTTCGTTCTCGCTACCCGGCGCGGGCTCGACTTCGCCGCGAAGGCGGGTCTGCCGGTGGTGGTCGGTGGGCCGATCCTCGGAGCGCCGGGCGCCCGCCTCCCGGAACTCGACCGGTACCGCGACAGCTTCGTCCCGTCCGCGGGGAATCCGTCCCCGTACGTGATCGTCTCACTCGAGGTCATGATCGCCGAGGACGCAGATCGATCCCGTGAGCTGCTGCTTCCGGAGGCGTGGGCGCTGGCGCAGTCGAGCCGGACCGGCGAGTTCCCGCCGCTCGAATCGGTCGCGGACATCCGGGGTCGGGCGTGGACTCCGCGGCTGCGCGAACAGGTCGACGCTTCGATCGCGTCGTCGATTCACGGCACCGCCGAGCAGGTGAGGGTCGCGCTCGAGGCCCTCGCCGCGCGTACCGGCGCGGACGAACTCCTGGCCTCGACGTCGACGTTCGACCGGGCCGCGCTGTTCGAATCCGATCGGCAGTTGTCACTCCTGGACGTGTGAACACG
Source organism: Rhodococcus sp. LB1 (assembly GCF_001583455.1). NCBI lineage: Bacteria > Bacillati > Actinomycetota > Actinomycetes > Mycobacteriales > Nocardiaceae > Rhodococcus > Rhodococcus sp. LB1. The sequence goes on from NZ_LTCZ01000068.1 coordinate 78,435, forward strand.
CACGACGCACACCGTTTGCTGCAAGCCTTGCGCAACTATTGACAACCTTGCGCAAGCCGGTGGATAGTGTGTGTCGGCAGTCACATCGAACAGCGAGGCGGTAGCACCGTGGCACCCACCTTGACCGAGGTCGCACAACGCGCAGGGGTATCCCTGTCCACCGCGTCGCGGGCGTTCAGTGCCCCGGACCGGATCGGACCGGACACGCTCGCACGGATCATCGCGGTCGCCGACGAGATCGGCTACCGGGCGGCGTCACCGACCCGCACCGACGTCGTGCGCCCCACCGCCACCACCGTCGCGGTCGTGGTGCCCGACATCGGACACACGGTGTTCGCGAGCTTCGTGAAGGCGGCCCAGGCGCAGGGGTGGCACCGGCGCCAGACCGTGCTCCTCACCGACACCGACGGCAGCGCCGACCGTGAGCGTGAGGTTCTCGGCGAGTTGCAGGGGCGCGTCGACGCACTCGTGGTCTGCGCTCCACGGCTGCCCGCATCGGACATCGTGCAGCTCGCCGGCGACACACCCTTGGTGCTCGTCAACCGCTCGTCACCCGAATGCGATTGCATCGTGGCGGATTCGGAAGACGGAATTCGCCAGGCCATCGACTACCTCGTCGCCCTCGGACACGAGCACCTCGCGTATGTCCAGGGCTCGCCCCAATCCTGGTCGAACCAGCGCCGCGTCGCCGCGGTCGAGGAATTCTGCAAGGCCCGCGACGTGCAGCTGAGTCTGCTCGGCTGGCAGCAGGAAACCCTCGCGGGCGGTCACGCCGCGGCCGCGAGCGTGATCGCGACGGGTGCGAGCGCCGTGATCACGCACAACGATCCGATGGCCATCGGAGTGATGAACGGCGTCCGCGCAATGGGCTTCTCGATGCCGGCCGACCTGAGCGTCGTCGGCATCGACGACTCGCCGCTGGCCGAACTGGCCAGCCCCGCGCTCACGAGCATCAACGTGCCGATGGCACGAGCCGGCGTGCTGAGTCTGGACCTGGTGTTCCAGCGCGCGAACGAGCCGGACTCCGATATCCGAGAAATCCACCTCCCCACTCAACTGGTCGTCCGGGCTTCGGCCGGACCGGCGCACGATCGGGTGTTTCGCCCCGGAAAAGAGAGCCGCTAGATGAAAATCGTTGTTGCCGAAAGCAACCTGATTCCGCACCGATCCCGGCTCGAGGCCGCAGTTCCGTCCGAATCGCGGCTGTCCTGGCACGGCAGCTTCGACGAGGCCGCCCTGATCGAGGATCTGCGCGACGCCGACGTCTATGTCGGGGGAAGGTTCACACCGTCCATGGCGTCGGCTGCCGAGAGGCTGCGCCTCGTCCACGTCGCCGGTGCCGGCACGGACAACATCAACTTCGATGCCCTGGCGCAGGACGTGCTGGTGGCGAACACCTTCCATCACGAGAAGTCGATCGCGGAATATGTCGTGGCGGCCGCGGTGATGCTTCGACGCGGCTTCGTCGCGCAGGACAAGGCACTCCGGCAGGGCGTCTGGGCGACCTCGGTCTACGACGACCTTCTTACGCAGTCGAATTCGCTGCAGGGCGCCCGAGTGGGCTTCGTGGGATTCGGCCACATCGGCCAAGCCACGTGGACTCTGTTCCGAGCATTCGGCGCGTCAGGAGCGGCCGTGACCGGTCGTGGAAACGTCGACGCGCCGAGTGCGGGACTGGACTGGGCGGCCGACGTGTCCCAACTCGGGCGTCTCCTCGTCGAATCCGATGTCGTCGTGGTGTCCGCCCCGCTCGACGACCGGACGCGGGGGATGATCGGCGCGGCAGAACTGCGCGCACTCGGCAGCGGCGGTGTGCTGGTGAATGTGGGCCGCGGACCTCTCGTCCAGGAGCAGGCACTGTTCGACGCACTGTCCTCGTCGACCATCGCCGCTGCGGCCATCGACGTCTGGTACGACTATCCCGGACCCGACGGTCGAGGGAGGCCCAGCGCGCTGCCGTTCTCCGAACTCCCCAACATCCTGATGACACCGCATTCTTCCGGAGTCTCACAACAGACTTTCGTCGGCCGCGTCGACGACATCGCCGACAACATCACTCGACTCGCTCGCGGTGAGCAACTGCGCAACGTCGTCGCACCCGCGGTCGGCTCGAAAGGATCACGGGCATGACCGACAAGATCATCGCCGCGGACGTGCTGGTCTGCAGCCCCACCCGCAACTTCGTCACCCTCAAGATCACCACCGCCGACGGCGTCGTCGGCTACGGTGACGCCACGCTCAACGGCCGTGAACTGTCCGTCGCGTCGTATCTCCGGGACCATGTGGCGCCCCTGCTGATCGGGCGTGACCCGGCGCGGATCGAGGACACCTGGCAATACCTCTACCGCGGGGTGTACTGGCGCCGCGGACCGGTCACCATGGCCGCGATCGGCGCCGTCGACGTCGCCCTCTGGGACATCAAGGGCAAGACCCTCGGCCAGCCCGTCTACCAGTTGCTCGGCGGTGCCGTCCGCGACCGGGTGCTCTCCTACACCCACGCGACCGGGTGGGACGCGCCCGCGTTGCTCGACTCGGTCGACGCCACGCGCGCGAAGGGCTTCCAGGCGATTCGAGTGCAGTCCGGGGTACCCGGCCTGGATTCGGTGTACGGCGTACACCAGGGCGCCGCCGGATACGAGCCCGCGAGTCGCGGCGCCCTGCCGGTCGAGGAAGTGTGGGACACCGACGCGTACCTCAACCATGCACCCCGGATCCTCGAAGCCGTGCGTGAACACGTCGGCCCCGAACTCAAATTGCTGCACGACGCACATCATCGGCTCACCCCGCAGCAGGCCGCGCGACTGGGGAAGTCGGTCGAACACGTCGACCTGTTCTGGCTCGAGGACGTCACGCCGGCCGAGAACCAGGATGCACTGCGTCTGGTGCGCAACCACACCACCACACCCCTGGCGATCGGGGAGGTCTTCAACACGATCTGGGATTGCCAGCACCTGATCACCGAACAGCTGATCGACTTCATCCGGGTGGCCATCGTCCACGCGGGCGGAATCAGCCACGTTCGCAAGATCTTCGCGCTCGCCGAGGTGTACCAGATTCGCGGCGGACCGCACGGCCCGTCGGACGTCTCGCCGATCTCCCTGGGTGCGAGTCTGCACCTCGGTCTCGCGACGCCGAATTTCGGAATCCAGGAGTACATGGGTTACGACCCGCTCGTCAGCGAGGTCTTCCCCCACGCGTGGTCGTTCGCGGACGGGCACCTCACTCCCGGCGACGTTCCGGGTATCGGAGTGAGCATGAACGAGGAACTCGCGGAGCAGTATCCGTACGAGCAGGCCTATCTCCCGGTCGCCCGGCGCCGTGACGGCTCCATGACGGATTGGTGACGCGCATGTCCGAACCGATACTTTCGCGCCGAAACGTTCCCGCTGCGGCATTGATCCACCGGCGGGTACCGGAGGGAACCGGGATCGTGCACCTGGGCCTCGGAAACTTCCACCGCGCACACCAGGCGGTGTACACCGCGCTCGCGATGGAACGCGAACCCGGACCGTGGGGCATCCTCGGTGTGGCGAGCCGCTCGAACACCGTCGCCGACGCGATGAACGCGCAGGACCTCCTGTACAGCGTCGTCGAGATCTCGCCGGACGGTTCTCGTGTGAGCGTCCCGGGTTCACACACCGGAACCCTGGTGGCCGAACAGGACCCGGAGTCCGTCGTCCGTGCGATCGCGGACCCGGCGACGAAGATCGTCACGATCACGGTGACCGAACACGGGTACACGGTGTCACCCGAGACCGGTTCCCTCGACCTCGATTCCGACGTCGTTCGCCGCGACCTCACCCAGGTGCGGACGCCCCGCACCACGATCGGGCAGATCGCCCGCGGACTGGCCCTGCGGGCGAGCACGCACGGCGCCCCGGCCACGATCCTCAGCTGCGACAACCTGCTGTCCAACGGGCGTCAGACCGAAAGGCTCGTCCGCGAGTTCGTCGGCACCTTCGCCCCGCCTCTCCGCGACGACCTGCTGTCCTGGATGAACTCGTCCGTGACGTTCCCCAACTCGATGGTGGACCGGATCGTGCCGTCCGGCTCGGACCGCTACAACGAGGCGGCGCTGGCACACCTCGGCGTGCGCGACACGATCGCCGTCCCCGCGGAGCCGTTCACGATGTGGGTCATGGAGGAGCGGTTCGCCGCCGGCCGTCCCGTGTGGGAGCACGGTGGCGCGCTGTTCACCGACGACGTCGAGCCGTACGAGCTGATGAAGGTCCGACTGCTCAACGGGACGCATTCGCTCATCGCCTACCTCGGCGCACTCGACGGGCGCGCCACCATCCCCGAGTCCGTTGCGCAGCCGTTCGTCGAGGACGCCGCGCGGCGGATCCTCTGCGACGAGTACCTGCCGACGGTCACCGTTCCCGCATCGGTGGACACGGACGACTACATCCGGCAGCTGTTCTCGCGTTGGTCCAATACCGCTCTGGGACATCGCACCTCACAGGTCGGCTCCGACGGATCGGTCAAACTGGCGCAGCGCATCCCGATCCCCGCGCTCGAACATCTCGGCCGCGGTACCGTCCCGCAGTACCTTTCTCTGACGGTGGCGGCATACCTCTGCTGCATCGCCCCGCCGCCCGGGTTCGATCCCGGCCCCCACGCACGATCCATGACCGACCCCGCTCGACCGCGCCTGGCAGGAATGGCCGACAACGCCGCTTCCACTACAGAATTCGTTCGCTCCGTCTTCGTCGACGGAGGTCTGTTTCCCAGCACTCTCGCTTCGCACACCGACTTCGTCTCGCGGATCGCCGACTTCGTCGACATCATCGTCCGCCACGGACCGGCAGTCGCCGCCGGCGAAGCATCCGACCCGGTCCCGGACCTCGGGACGACCCCGTCGCTGCAGTCCAGCGCGACCATCTGACTCCCTCACCCCTGCCCGGACATGCCGGGAACCACCAATGGAGGAATCCATGGACACTACACTCGACCCCACGGTGAACCCGAAAACTCCCGGCCGCGCAGGCGGTACACCCCAGGCAGACCCGTCCGCGGTCCGCCGGGCGGCGTGGGCGGGGCTCATCGGCACCACGCTCGAGCAGTACGACTTCGTCATCTACGGCACCGCTTCGGCGTTGATCTTCAACACCCTGTTCTTCCCGAACATCTCGCCCGCGGCGGGCATCCTCGCGAGCTTCAGCGCCTACGCCGTCGGATTTCTCGCCCGGCCGCTCGGCGGCTTGTTCTTCTCGCGGTACGGAGAGCGTCTCGGCCGCAAGTGGGTGCTCGTCGCGACGCTGATGCTGATGGGCGGCGCGACACTGGGGATCGGTCTGCTGCCCACCTACAGTCAGGTGGGGCTGCTCGCACCCGCGCTCCTCGTCGCGTGCCGATTCTTCCAGGGCTTCGGCGCGGGAGCCGAACAGTCCGGTGGCGCAACCCTTCTGACGGAGACAGCGCAGATAGGCAGGCGAGGGCGGCTCGCCGCCCTGGTGATGACCGGAGCCGCGCTCGGAACGGCGCTCGGCGCAGTCGCGTGGATCGCCGCGCAGCTCCTGCCGGAAGAGCAGCTCATGTCCTGGGGCTGGCGTCTCGTCTTCATCAGCAGTCTGTTCGTCACGGTCGCCGCGTTCGTCATTCGTCGCAAGCTCACCGAGAGCCCGGTGTTCCAGGAACTCAAGGAGCAGCACCAGGTTCCGAAGACGCCGGTGAAGGAGATCTTCGCGAACGGCAAGAAGCCTCTGTTCATCGTCATGTTCATGACCATCGGCATCAGCGCGCAGTCGTACACGTACCAGGTGTTCATGGCGTCGTACCTCAAGAACGACGTGCACGTCGACCCCACGTTCATTCCCAAGGTGCTGCTGGTCGGGGCCATCTGCGGCGGCATCGCGGCATACGGGTTCGGGCGTCTGTCCGACCGGGTGGGCCGCAAGCCGGTCTACATCTCGATCGTGATCGCCCTGATCATCCTGCCGGTGCCGACCTTCCTGGCCCTGAACACCGGCTCACACCTGCTGATCACGATGGCGATGATCGTCGGCTTCATCCTGGCCTGCCAGGGCGCCGTCGGCGTCACCATGAGCTACTTCCCGGAAATCTTCGGCTCCCGCTACCGCTACGCCGGCGTCACTCTCGGCCGTGAATTCGCCTCGATCTTCGGGGGCGGTGTCGCACCACTGATCTGCGCGGCCCTCGTCACGGCCTTCTCCGGCTCGTGGATCCCCGTGGCCGTCTACATGATCGTGATGGCCGTGACCGTTCTGATCGCCTCGACGATGGCACCGGAAACCCGCGACCGCGACCTCACGCTGGCCGCCAACTCCACCGACCGGGAGGTGACGGCGGCATGACCTCCCCTGTCATCGCGGTGCTGCGCGCCGCGCACGCCGACCGGTACGCCCCCGTGGTGACCGTCCTCGCCGAGAACGGGGTGCGCGCCGTCGAGCTGACGATGAGCACGCCCGGCACCCTCGAGTCCCTGAGCAGCATCCGGCGCACCGCACCCGACGGCGTCGAGATCGGGGTCGGGACGGTCACCACCGTCGACCAGGCCCGCGCCGCCCTCGACGTGGGTGCCGACTTCCTCGTGACGCCGACGACCAACCTCGACGTCATCGCCACGGCCGTCCGTGCCGGAGTTCCGATCTACCCCGGCGGATTCACCCCGACCGAATTGTGGAACGGATGGCACGCGGGTGCGACTGCCGTGAAGCTGTTCCCGGCGTCGGTGGTCGGGCCGGAGTACATCGGGCACCTGCGCGGCCCCTTCGCCGACATCCAGGTGGTCCCGTCGGGTGGGGTGGGCATCGAGGACGTCCCCGCGTGGTTCGCGGCCGGAGCGGCGGCGGTCAGCCTCGGCGGACCGCTGATCGGGGACGCACTCCGCGGCGGCGACCTCGGGCAGCTGGCCGAACGATGCCGGCGCCTCGGCGACGTCGTCGCCGAACTGGAGGTCGCGTGATGACGGTGCTGACATTCGGCGAGACGATGGCCCTCACCAGGGCGGTGGACACCGGACCGCTCGCCCACACCTCCACGCTCCACCTGGGAATCGGCGGCGCCGAATCGAACTTCGCGATCGCGCTGCGGCGACTCGGCGTCGACGTCACCTGGATCGGGCGCGTCGGCCAGGACAGTCTGGGTGACCTGATCGAACGGGAACTCCGGGCCGAGGGAATCACCGCCGACGTCATCCGCGATCCGGATGCTCCGACCGGACTGATGGTGAAGGAGCGGCGAACCGCCACCGCCACCCGCGTCTGGTATTACCGGACCGGCAGCGCGGGGTCGCGGCTCACGATGTCGGACATCGCGGACGACCGCCTCGAGTCGGCGTCCCTGCTGCACGTCACCGGCATCACCCCTGCCCTGTCCGACGCCGCGAGGAAGACCACCCTGCACTGCGTCGAACGGGCGCGCGCACTGGGCATTCCGGTGTCGTTCGATCTCAACTATCGCCGCGCGCTGTGGTCGCCGGACGACGCGGCCCCCGTCTTCCGTGAGCTGATCGCGTTGTCGGACATCGTCTTCGCAGGTGAGGACGAGGCTGCGATCGCGGTGGGCGAGGGCACCCCCGCCGAACTCGTCGCCCGTGTCCGCGACCTCGGACCACGCGAAAGCATCCTGAAGCTGGGCGACCAGGGATGCCTCGCGATGGTCGACGGAGAGACGTACTCCCTGCCCGCGGTGCCGGTGAGCGTGGTCGACTCCGTCGGGGCCGGAGACGGTTTCGTCGCCGGCTACCTCGCAGAACGACTGGCCGGTGAGGCACCCGCCGACCGCCTGAGAACCGCTGTGACGGTCGGGGCGTTCGCGTGCACTGTGTCCGGCGACTGGGAGGGCATGCCGCGCCGGGACGAACTCGGGCTCCTCACCACCGCGGAACCCGTCACCAGATGACAGGCTCCGACCTCCGACAGAACTGGACTTCACCGATGAACACCAGCCCGACCGCCGCTTCACACGCCACCGAGGTTCCGACGCACGCACAGGCGGTCGTCGCCCACGGTGCGCAGGACCTGCGCGTGGAGGAGGTGCCGATCGCCGCACCGAAGCCGGACGAAGCGGTGATCCGCATCGCCTACGGCGGGATCTGCGGATCCGATCTCCACTACTGGCAGCACGGCGCCGCCGGCGAGTCGATCCTTCGCGCACCGATGCGGCTCGGACACGAGGCGTCGGGCACCGTCCTGATCGGCGCGACGGACGGAAGCGGTCCCGGCGCCGGTACCCCCGTCACCATCCACCCCGCGACCCCCGGTGGCGACAGCGCGAAGTACCCAGCCGATCGCCCCAATATTTCCCCCGGATGCACGTACCTGGGTAGTGCGGCGCACTTCCCGCACGCGGACGGGTTGTTCGTCAGCCACGTCGCCGTCCCGACTCGCATGCTCCGGGTTCTTCCCGACGGCCTCGATCTTCGTCTGGCCTCACTGGCCGAGCCGGCGAGCGTGGCGTGGCACGCGGTCGCGCGGGCAGGGGAGGTGAAGGACCGGTCGGTCCTCGTCATCGGTGCCGGACCCATCGGCGCGCTCGTCGTGGCGGTGCTGAAGCGAGCGGGCGCCGGGAAGATCACGGCGGTGGACATGCACGAGTACCCGCTGAGGATCGCGCGCGCAGTGGGCGCGGACGCGACACTCACCGCCACCGATACAGACGCAGTCGCGGCGGTGGAAGCTGACGTCACCATCGAATGCTCCGGAAACCATCGCGGTCTGGCATCGGCAATCCACGGCACGGCCCGTGGCGGCCGGGTCGTGATGGTCGGTCTGCTTCCCTCGGGGGATCAGCCGGTACCCGTGTCGATCGCGATCACCCGGGAACTGGATCTGGTCGGCTCGTTCCGGTTCAACGACGAGATCGACGAGGTGGTGGCCGCCCTCGCCGACGGCTCGCTGGTGGTGGATCCGATCGTCACGGCGGAGTACGACGTCGCCGATGCGCTCACCGCGTTCGCGTCGGCCAGGGATGCGTCCTCGTCGAGCAAGGTGCTCTTGCGGTTCTGATCCGGGGAACGTCGCCCCGGCCTCGTCTGCGGGGCACGGCTGTCGCATGATGGTCTCGACGCACCCCCGAGGTCAGGAGAGCAAGCTGATGAAGGAATTCACCGCCTGGATCGCTCGCGAGAACGAGGGCGCCATCGGCCTCTCCCAGGAGACGGTCGCCGAGTCGTTCCTGCCGCAGGGCGAGGTCACCATCCAGGTCGAGTACTCCAGCGTGAACTTCAAGGACGCACTGGCGCTCACACCGAAGGGTGGGGTGGTCCGTGAGTACCCCATCGTGCCCGGCATCGACGTGGCGGGCACCGTCGTCGAGTCGCAGTCCCCGGAGTTCTCCGTCGGTGACACGGTCGTCGCGCACGGTTACGACATCGGCACCGCCCGTCACGGCGGGTACGCGCAGTTCGCCCGCGTCCCGGCCGACTGGGTGGTGAAACTCGACGGCATGTCCACCCGCACCGCTGCCGCGATCGGGACCGCCGGTTTCACGGCCGCGATGAGCGTGGAGGCGCTGCTGTCCCGCGGAGTCGAGCCGGGCAACGGTCCGGTGCTCGTGACCGGTGCGAGTGGCGGCGTCGGCACCGTCGCCGTCGACCTGCTGTCGGCGGCGGGCTTCGAGGTGGTCGCGTCGAGCGGGAAGCCGGAGAAGGCGGCACTGCTCACCGAACTGGGCGCGAGCAAGGTGATCGGACGGCTCCCGGAGCCCGACACGAAGCCGCGTCCGCTCGGTAAGGCCCAGTGGGCCGCCGCCGTCGACTGCGTCGGCGGCGCCACCCTCGCGCACGTGCTCAGCACCATCGAATACGGCGGCGCGGTCGCGGCGAGTGGGCTGACCGGCGGACCGAAGTTGGAGACCACGGTCCTGCCGTTCATCCTGCGCGGTGTCAGCCTGCTCGGGATCGACTCGGTGCAGTACCCGATCGAGCAGCGGCGCCGACTGTGGGGCCGTCTCGCGTCCGACCTCGCGCCGTCCCGGCTCGAGTCGATCACCCACGACGTTCCGATCGCCGACGTCGTCTCGGTGATCGACCAGGTGCGGGCCGGCACCTACTCGGGCCGGGCCGTCGTGGCCGTCGCCCCCGTGAGTACTTATTAACGTGCGGGGGGCTGTTTCAAATTTC